>JACRON010000115.1 GCA_016214425.1 Nitrospirota bacterium | reverse complement strand
CCTTGCGCAACAGGAGGTTACAAACCCCGTCAGGTCCGGAAGGAAGCAGCGGTAAGTAATTCAAATGTGTGCCGCAGGAAGCCTGATCTCCGATATGAAAGGAAGAAATTGCTGATTCCCCCTCACCCTTCCCTCTCCCCTATGGGGAGAGGGTTAGGGAGCGGGGAAATGTGAAATTAATGTGGAGTTAATTCATGGAATATCAGGTCTCAGCAAGAAAATGGCGTCCGCAGAGATTTGACGATATAATCGGCCAGGGCCATGTAACAAGGACCCTGCAGAATGCCATTAAAAATAACCGCATTGCCCATGCCTATATCTTCTCAGGCTCAAGGGGCGTGGGAAAGACGACTACTGCGCGTATTTTAGCAAAGGCATTAAACTGCGTTAACGGCCCGACACCAGAGCCTTGCAATAACTGCAGCCCCTGCAAAGAAATTACCTCCGGAGTTTCTACTGATGTCCTTGAGATTGACGGCGCCTCAAACACAGGCGTTGATGATGTGCGTGAGCTGAGGGAAAATGTAAAATACGCTCCCATGCACGGCAAATACAAGGTGTATATCATAGATGAAGTCCACATGCTCTCCAACTCAGCATTCAATGCACTCCTTAAAACCCTTGAGGAGCCGCCGGCTCATGCAATCTTTGTCTTTGCCACAACAGAGGTGCATAAGATACCTGCAACAGTGCTTTCCCGCTGCCAGCACTTTAACTTCAAGAGGCTCACACTCACAGAGATTGTTGACAGGCTCCGCTTTGTTGCAGAGAAGGACGCTATTGATATAAATGACAACGGCCTTGCAGTTATTGCAAAGGCAGCAGACGGCAGCATGAGGGATTCTTTAAGCATCCTTGACCAGGTTGTATCTTTCTGCGGAAAGAAGATAGATGAAAAGGAGATAGCAGATATCCTCGGTGTTATAAATAAGGATATTATATTCTCCTTTATTGGCAAGCTAAAGGAGAGGGATTCCGCAGGCCTCGTAAAGATAATAAGAGAGGTTCAGGACTGCGGCTATGATGTCAGGCAGTTCTGCAATAATCTCATTGAGCAGATAAGAAATATAATGATTGCAAAGGTATCAGGCAGCCCCGAAGAGTTAATTGAGCTTTCAAAGGATGCAGTAGATGAGATAAAAAAACTTGCAGAAGGTTTTTCAATGGAAGAGATACAGCTTTTCTTTTCCATATTCTCAAAGGCACAGGAGGAGGTAAGGTGGTCTCCATATCCATGGATGTCTCTTGAGATGGCAGCAGTAAAGGCTGTTCATATTCCATCCTTTAAGAACATTGACAAACTTATTGAGTGGATTGGAAGCTATTCAGGCGATACAAATGAGAAAGAACAGAAGACAGAAGTCAGAAGCCAGAATCCAGAAGCCAGAATCCAGAAGCAGGGAGCAGGAAGCAAGAAGGCAGGCTCAGAGATGTCAACAAACATGGAAAGCGACAGCCGGCAACAATCAGCGGATATAACAGAGGCGGCCAGACTGAATGACGGCAACAGCTCTTCTATAAACTGGGAAGAGCTGGTAAACAGCATAAAAGAGAGGAAGCCAAACATCGGCTCATATCTTGAGCAGGGTGAGCTGGTGAATGCCTCTGACAGCGAGCTTGTTATCGGATTTGGGGAAAGATCATTCTTTTTAATAGGTATTATAGAAAGGGATGACAATAAGAAGATATTAAAGAATCTTATAAATGATATTTATCATAAAGAGATGCGTTTGAGATTTGTTAAGATTGCAGTTAATGGCAAAAAAGAAAATGGCAGTCCATCGGATGTAAAGGCTGCAGATATAAATCCTTTAGTTAAAGATGCACTAAATATATTTGGCGGGAAGCTATTGGGCGTGCGTAAGACAGGAGAGTAATATATTATGTCTAAAAAGATGTTCGGCGATATGATGAAGCAGGCAATGCAGATGCAGGAGAGGCTGAAGAAGATTCAGGAAGAGGTTGGCGCAAAAACAGTAGAGGCATCTGCAGGCGGCGGCGTGGTAACCGTTGTTGCAAATGGGAAGCAGGAGGTTATTTCTATCAAAATAGACCCTTCTGTTATAAATTCAAATGATGCAGATATGCTTCAGGATTTGATATTGGCAGCAGTGAATGAGGCATTGAGGAAGTCTAAGGATATGATGGCAGAGGAGATGAAACAGCTTACAATGGGTATAAACATACCAGGTCTGTTTTAGGAAAATAGATGGCTCAGGCAGGCGTCCTTAACAGGTTGATAGAAGAGTTGATGAGGCTTCCTGGCATAGGCCGGAAGACTGCACAGAGGCTCGCCTTCTTTTTGCTAAAGATGGATGATTCTGAGGCAAGGGGGATTGCAAAGGCAATTGTAGACTTAAAAGATAAAAGCAGGTTCTGTTCTGTGTGCAATAACATTACTGAAGATGATGTATGCGAAATCTGCTCTGACCCGATGAGAGACAGGAAAAAGATATTAGTTATAGAAGAGCCGAGCAATCTTCTGGCTATTGAGAAGACGAGGGAGTATAAAGGGCTTTATCATGTGCTGATAGGAGCGCTTTCGCCTTTAGACGGAATAGGGCCAAAGGATATAAAAATAGATGGCCTTATGGAAAGGCTCAGCAATGGCCATGGTGTTGAGGAGGTAATAATTGCCACAAACCCTACAATTGAAGGCGAGGCTACTGCAATATATCTTTCAAGACTTATCAAGTCTGCCGGCATAAAGGCAACAAGGATTGCCTATGGTGTTCCTGTTGGCAGCGACTT
>JACRON010000114.1 GCA_016214425.1 Nitrospirota bacterium | reverse complement strand
TTATAATTATGTCAAATTTAAAGCCAATTGACAAGCCTTATATTGTCTGACCGTATAACCCCAAATGCTTAAAATTCATTGCTTGCTGCTATAGTGAGTCGCTTGTTAGGCTGCCATTAGTTGTTTCACTTTTATTTTCTTCTGGCTATGCTTTATTTTCCACAGGTCATACTGTATTTGTTGTGTGAGCCAGCTTTCTGGCGTTGTATCAAATGCTATAGAAAGCCGTATTGCCATTTCTGGGCTTATACCTGTATGGCCGTTCAGCAGTTCAGAAAGTGCCTTCCTGCTTATACCAAGAGCCTTTGCTGCCTCTGTAACAGATAACCCAAGCGGCTTAATGCAAAGCTCCTTGATAATCTTTCCGGGATGCGGTGGATTGTGCATCATAATTTTACCCCCTCTTTGTTAGTGATAGTCCAGATAGTCAACATCAACAATATCCTGTTTTTCAAATCTAAAAATAACCCTCCAGTTGCCGCTTATGTCAACAGCCCAGAAGCCATTCAATCTGCCTGTCAGCTTGTGGAGCCTCAGCCCCGGAAGGTTCATATCTCTCGGTTCACAGGCAGCGTCAAGTCTGGCAAGCACAATGCGCAGGCGATCTGCATGTTTTGCTTGAATTCCGGCCTTGCTGCCTTTTGAATAAAAAGCTTCCAATCCCTTATGGCGGAAGTTTTTCATCATTTTTAAATTGTAACCCATTAAGTTACAAATTGCAAGAAGAATCTAAAAAAACAGATTTGGAATGCTGAAAGAATAAAAAAGTGATAATAACGGCGCGTAATTAGGGCGATTTTCGCACGACTGGCTTTATTGCAAACACATAAGCCCTTCGGCTTTCGTACTCCACCCCGGGATATGGTTCTCTCTCGATTATCTCTATCTTTTTAAATCCACTGCCCTTTAGACAACTGAAAATGAAATCAGTAGGGAAAAACATGAAGTCTATATCGATTTTCTTACCGAGAAACTCGTCTATGTGGATTGTCTCCTCACCAATGTGGTATGTGAAAAGGAATATTCCAGCCGGCTGTAATACACGAAATACTTCACGGAATGCTATCCCTACTTGTTCTTCTGTGAAGTGAACTATAGCGTAGAAAGCTACAACACCAGCTATTGAGTCGTTTTCAAATTCAAGCTCAAGAATATTTCCCTTTCGGAAGTGTATCTCTGGGTGAATTGCTCTTGCCTGTTCTAATATTTTTTCTGACAGATCCAGCCCTGAGATTTCAATACCGAGGTTTTTCAGGTATTTTGTAGTTTGACCGGGACCACAGCCGAAATCCCAGACCGGCCTTCTGTCCCCGATCTCTTGCGAGAATCTGTGGAGTATTTCTTGGTCTTTCGGTTTCTTTTCGTGTTCACCAGAGAATGTATCTGCATATTCTTTTGCTACCGTATCGTACAGGTTCTCTACTTTGTTTAAATTCTGCCCCATAATCATAGCCCTAACAAGTTATTAGACAGTTTCCTGTGATTATGTCAAGTTTAAAGGCAATTGATAAGTTTTTTTATTATTTTCCTAACTGCATAACATGCCTATAGTATTGTTATACAGAAACTGGATAACATTAAATATCCCCAAGCCGCTTAACCCACTTTAAGTCTTTCTTTACCATATCATATAACCTTACATCCGCAGTGATTAAAGGCGCTCCATTATTTTCAGCTACAGCTAAATAACTGGCATCGTAAGCGGAGCAGTTGTAAATTTTACAATAATGCAGAATCCTTTGAGAGATAAATGAAAGAGTTCTTAGTTTAATTTCTAAATTCAAAAATCCTTCTATTGCAGTATGTAACTTTTCTTCTTTAATTCTTCCCCTTCTCTGGGCTATTATCAATCCATTAATTATTTCATATTCTAATAGCGATGGAGCAAGGATTTCTAATTCATCTGCTATATATAGTTGAAGCAAGCCTAAGGCCTTTTGGCTATCTTCCTCATCAACAAGATACCATTTAAGAATAACGCTTGCGTCTACAATTATCTGTTTCAAGGCCTTTTCTCCAATTGCTTTTTGGATTCCTTAAAAATATCATCAGCCAATATACCTGTTTTAAGGAAGGCTTCCCTTGCCTCCATGATCTTCCTATAACCCTCAAGCCGTTTAGAGTGCTGATATTCGTCGTAAGAAAGAATTACAACTACAGGCTTCCCCCTTTTTGTTACAATAATCTCCTCTTTCTTTTTGAGGGCATCCTCAATCAAGCGGCTGAAGCCCTTCTTGCCCTCTGCGATACTAACAGTTGTTGTTTTCATATGTCCTCCAAGATAGTCATTATGTATGACTAATTATATAGGCATAATTAATGTTTGTCAATTAAGATAAAAAACAATTCTTAACCATTGCCTTTCATGGTATTATATGATGTTTTTTTGAAACAAAACCAACTTTCTTTTCGTATATATAGGTGTAATGGATGACTGATAATGAGCTGATTGAGGGGTTTCTTTGGGGTGATGAGGAACTCTTTGAAAAGATTGTAAATAATCATAAGGATTATGTCTATAGCTTAAGCTACAGCTTTGTTAAGAATGCAGAGGATGCAAGGGATATCTCCCAGCAGGTCTTTGTAAAGATATATACAGGTTTAAGGGATTTTGATACTGCAAGACCCTTTCGGCCTTGGCTCAGGAAGGTTGTTGTAAATGCCGCTATAGATTTTCTGAGAGAGAGGGGCGTTCTTGAGGATTTATCATTGGATGATGTTCATGAGGCGGCTGGTGCTGCCAATCCATCTGTTCTGAAAGGTCTTGTGGCAAAGGAGATTGTAGATAAGATTCTTGCATCAATGCCGGCGCAATACAGAATGGTTTTGAGTTTAAGGCATATTGAAGAGATGTCATACAATGAAATTGCCGACAGCCTTGATATACCCATCGGCACTGTAAAGACCCTGATTTATAGAGCAAGGGAGATGTTTATAAAGAAGTATGATAAATTAAATTCAAAATCCTAATATCTAAATTCTAAACAAATACAAATGTTCAAAATACAAGTAACAAGGGGTTGCAACCCTTTGTTTAGAACATTTGAAATTAGAATTTTAGATTTGTTTAGGATTTGTAATTTAGGATTTAGGATTTGTTGTACACGGAGGTCTTATGAACTGCAAAGACATAAAAGAGGCGCTTCATGCTTATTGTGATGGAGAGGCGTCGTCGCTTGAAAAAAAGATAATAGAGGAGCATCTTACATCCTGCACTTCCTGTCAGGAGGAAGTTGCAAAAATAAAAGCATCCCTAAGCCTTTTAAAGGCACAGGAGACACACAGGGCGCCAGAAGGATTTACAAAAGAGGCTATGCTTTTGATTAAAGAGAAACAGGAATACAGGGAAGAGAGGGAGGACGAGGGTATCCCAGTTGACTTTGTTTTGTCTTCCATGTTCTATTTTGCAAGGGGTTTGTGGAGGGGCGTGTCATTTTTGAAATACCTGCCACATCCTGCGTACTCGTTTAGAAGAAGAAGGGTCTACCTATCGTGGTAATTTCAATATTGCTTATATTAGCGCTTATTATAACCCTTCTGCTTATCCCTGTCAGGGTCAGCCTGAAGGCAGAAAAGGAGGCTTCCTTCTGGTATCTATTTTCCATCTCATACCTTAATATCTTCTCTATTGCCTTTTCTCCAAAGGGGAGGAGGATGAAGATAGGTTTTATGTCATTTACAAAACATAATGATAACCCCTTCTTATCTCCCTTTAGCAAAGGGGGACATAGGGGGATTTTTGAAGGTGGCGCAAGAAGATTAATAGATGGTTTAAAGATTTTCAAAAATATTAAGCCGTATTTTAAGGTTGAGAAGATGAAGGTAGACGGCGAGGTTGGTTTTGACAATATATTTTTAACAGGCCTTGTTCCTCTTTCAATATCCATATTAAAGGATTTTTTTGCAGAGGATGCAGATGTAAAT
>JACRON010000103.1 GCA_016214425.1 Nitrospirota bacterium | reverse complement strand
GGATGAGACCATAGAGGTGCCGAGTGTTGGCGGAAGGCCTCCAAGGGTTGTTTCGCGGCAGGTGCTTTCAGAGATAATTGAGCCGAGGGCAGAGGAGATATTCAGCCTTGTTCAGAGGGAGCTTAAAAAGACAGGTTATGAGGAGCTTGTTGCATCAGGCGCTGTTATAACAGGCGGCGCTGCACTGATGGAGGGCATGACAGAGGTTGCAGAGAGGATGATGGACATGCCTGTCCGCCGCGGCATTCCGTCAAATATCGGCGGATTGGTTGATGTAGTAAGCAACCCAATGTATTCTACAGGCGTGGGACTTATCCTCTATGCAGTAAAGGACCATGAAAAAAAAGAGGTCAAGAAGTTTGCAGACAAGGCGTCATTCAACAATGTCTTTAATAAGATGAAGGGCTGGGTAAAAGAGTTTTTCTAAAATAAGAATAAGTCCTATAAGCCTTATAAGACTTATTCTTTACGAAAGGAGGTTTTAATGTTTGAATTTGATGAAGTAGAAGAATTGCAGGGTGCAAGGATTAAGGTTATAGGTGTTGGAGGAGGCGGCTGCAATGCCATCAATACCATGATTGCAGCAGAGCTCACAGGCATTGAGTTTATTGCAGCAAATACAGACCTTCAGGTCCTCAGCAAGTCAGAGGCGCCGTTCAAGATACAGCTTGGCGCAAAACTGACTAAAGGACTTGGCGCAGGCGCTAACCCTGATGTCGGAAGGGATGCAGCGTTAGAGGATATAGGCAAGATAAAGGATGCATTAACAGGTTCAGACATGGTCTTTGTAACTGCTGGTCTGGGCGGCGGCACAGGAACTGGCGCTGCGCCTGTAATTGCAAATATAGCAAGGGAGATTGGCGCCCTTACAGTTGGAGTGGTTACTAAACCATTCTCATTTGAAGGTGCGAAGAGGTCGCAGAGGGCAGAAGAGGGATTAAGGGAATTAAAGAAGTATGTAGACACATTGATAGTGATTCCGAATCAGAAGCTCCTAAGCGTTGTGGATAAGAAGACGCCTTTAACAGAGTCATTCAAGATTGCTGATGATGTATTAAGGCAGGCAGTGCAGGGCATATCTGACCTTATAACCATTGCTGGTCTTGTTAATGTGGATTTTGCAGATGTGAGGACAATAATGTCGCACATGGGCAGGGCTATTATGGGAATGGGCATCTCAAGGGGAGAGAACCGGGCAATAGAGGCAGCTCAGAAGGCTATATCAAGCCCGCTTCTTGAGGACAACTCCATTGAAGGCGCGCAGGGCGTGCTGATAAATATCACAGGCGGCATTGATTTGACGCTTCATGATGTTGATGCTGCATCATCAATAATAAAAGAGGCCGCAGACCCTGATGCGAATATTATCTTCGGCTCTGTTGTAAATCCTGATTTTGAGGATATTATTCAGGTTACAATAATTGCAACAGGCTTTGATAAAGAGAAGGTAAAGGATATGCAGTCCACCGCTGCTCTGCCTGCAAAGAATGCAAATGTAAAGTCCTTTGCGTTTAAGAATATTGATAAGCCTGCCTTTCTGAGAAAGGTTGTGAACAGCGACTTCAGGAATGAGGAGATGGGGATATTTGATGATGAGTGGGATGTGCCGACTTTCTTGCGAAAACAAGCGGATTAGAGATGACATGGAAACTTATAGAAAAACAAAAGAGGCTTTTAAAAGATGAAAGGGGGACGATATATAAAGACCATGCTAACAAGATAAAGGCAGCCATTATATATCCAAATACCTATTATGTCGGGATGTCCAATCTCGGATTCCAGAATATTTACTATTACCTGAATCAGAGAGATGATGTTGTATGTGAAAGGGCATTCCTGCCTGATGAAGATGATATTGATGAATATAAAAGAACAGAAACCTCTCTCATTTCATTAGAGAGCCAGACGAGGATTAAGGACTTTGACATAGTTGCATTTTCTGTTTCCTTTGAGAATGATTATATAAATATCTTAAAGATACTTGAGTTAGCAGGGATACCATATAAAAAATCTGAAAGAATAGAAAAAGACCCGCTTGTAATAATGGGCGGTGTTTGTGCCTTTTTTAATCCTGAGCCGTTAACAGATTTTATTGATTTGATTGCTGTAGGAGAAGGCGAAGAGATTATAAATGAGATAATTGAAAAATATAAAGAGGAGATGGAAAGAGGCAAGAGGGAGATGCTAAAAAAGATGGCACAGATAGAAGGCTGTTATGTGCCAGAGCTGTATGATATAGATTATAACGAAGACGGAATTATAAAGTATATAATACCAAAAGAAGGTGCTTCAGAGAGGATTAAAAAGAGGTGGATTAAAGATATTGATAAGTATATTGCTAAAACAAGGGTCTTTACGCACAATACAGAATTTGAGAATATGCTTCTTGTAGAAATTGGGAGGGGGTGCGGCAGGGCATGTAGATTTTGCCTTGAAGGTTATGCCTACAGGCCGTTGAGATACAGAAAGGCGGATAAGGTATTGGATGCAGTTGCAGAAGGAGAGAGATTTACAAAAAGGACCGGGTTTGTTGGCGCTGCAGTATCAGATTATCCGTATATTGATGAGATTTGTATTGGTTCAAGCAAAGAGATTTCAGTATCATCATTAAGGGCAGATTCTGTTTCAGAGGTATTGATTAAGAGGCTGTCAGAGAGCGGACACAAGACCATTGCAATAGCTCCAGAGGCAGGCTCAGAGAGATTAAGAAGGGTTATAAAAAAAGACATTACAGAGGCAGATATCCTTAAGGCAGCAAGGCTGATATTGTCAAACAATATTCCAAATTTGAAGCTATATTTTATGATTGGGCTGCCAACAGAGACAGATGAGGATATTAATGCTATAATTGATATAACAAAGAAGGTAAAAGAGATATTGCTTGAAATCGGGAGAAAAAAGGGGCAGCTCGGCAGGATTACATTGAGTGTCAGCTCCTTTGTTCCAAAGCCGCACACGCCCTTTCAGTGGTGTAAGATGGATGATGTAGATTCATTGAATCGTAAATTGAAATTTCTTAAAAAGAGCATATCAAAGATTGATAATGTATTTATAACAACAGATGTGCCAAAGTGGGCGTATATACAGGGCATGCTTTCAAGGGGAGACAGAAGGGTAGGCAGTCTTATTGAAGCAGCACATAAGCTCGGCGGCGACTGGAAAAGGGCAATAAGAGAGACAGCGTTTGACGGCGACTTCTATGCAATCAGGGAGAGGCAATTAGATGAAATGCTTCCATGGAGTTATATAGATGTTGGAGTGAAGAAAGAGCTGCTGATAAAGGAATATAAAGAGGCAATGGGGATAAAGGAATTTCCCCCTTTGAAAAAGGGGGATTAAGGCTGTCCTTCGCTACTCCGTAGCTATGGAACAGCGTAGGATAGGGGATTTTAAAATTAAAGGTTTTTAGATGAAACATAATTATAAAATAACTGAGCTAAACGGCAACAGATGGCTTTCTATTCCTGTACTGGATAGAATAGACTTTATCAGGCACTCATTTATAATAAAGCAGAGGGATTCAGGGGCAGAGACAAACGGCGCTTTAAAGGAGATTGCTGCAAAGATTTTGAATTTAGAAAAGGGTCAGGTTGCAACTATTAACCAGACCCACAGCGATGCAGTCTTTATCCATAATGAAGAGTGCAGGGCATCTGAAGCAGATGAGGGATTTGATGCCCATATTACAAATAATTCAGGCATTGCCATTGGTGTTGTTACAGCAGACTGTGTGCCTATCCTTATAGTGGACAAGGCAAAGAGGGTTGTTGCAGCAGTTCATGCTGGCTGGAGGGGCACAGCAAAGAGGATTGTGCAGAAGACAGTGGAAAAGATGTCTGATTATTTTGGTTCAAAGTCAGAAGATTTGACAGCAGGCATAGGCCCTGCGATTGGGCAGTGCTGTTATGAGGTGGATGAGAAGGTAATTGAGCCAATGAAAAAGGAGTTTGATTATCTGAATAAATTCAGCATACAGAAGAAAGAGAATAAATGGCATATAGACCTTCAATTGATAAACAGGGAGCAGCTTATAGAGACAGGTGTTAAGCAGGAGAATATAAATATAGTGAGCTTATGCACATCGTGCCATTCTGATTTATTTTATTCCTACAGGAAGGATGGCGCAGGAACAGGAAGGATGATAGCGGTGGTGATGATTAAATAAGAGGGTTCAAGGATTCCAG
>JACRON010000058.1 GCA_016214425.1 Nitrospirota bacterium | reverse complement strand
GCATATTCTGTTACAATGGACCAATATCCCTGCGGATAGGCCAGTCCCCAGAAATAATCAGGTATATCATTTCCGCCTCTCTCAATCTTATCGTAGAAATTCTGGATAATGCTCTTAACACAGATATGATATTCACCAAATTCATAAAGCATCTTATTAATCAGCAGGAGGCCTTCCTTGTTCAAAGATACCCTCTCTCTTAGCTTATACAGCTCGTTAACAGCATCCTGATTCATCCCAAGGATTGACAGCTCCTTTGCCCTGATAAAATTGGCATCTGCCTCCATTGCATAATTTTTATTATTAACTTGTGCTGTCTTTCCGTTATTCGCATTATCATTATTAACAGCATGGCTTGCGTCTGACAGATTCTCATTCCTTGACCTTACATTATAACAATAAAAGCCGTATCTGGTTTTACAAACCTTTTGATACAATGTATCTGCGCTATTTGCCCTGCCCATTTTTTCTAATGACCTTCCCCTCCAGTACAAAACCCTGTTTATATATTCTGACATTGGATATTTATTAAGAAACTCAGCAAACCTTATTGACGCCTCTTTATAATTCCCAAGCCTGTAATTAAACCATCCCACATGCCAGTATGCCTGCTCTGAAAGGGTGCTTTCGGGAAGCTCCTCAGCAAGCCTCTTATAATATGAGATTGCCTTTTTAAAATCATTTTTATTTGAATAGTAATCTGCCAGTGCGAAGAGGGTGTCATCAACCCATTCGCTTTCACTATATCGCCTCAGAATAGTCTGATAACTTTTAAGCTGGTTATCGTCATCGCCAAGCCGAGCATAGCATTTGCCAAGCCATAAGAGCGCCTCTGCACCTGCATTTTTAGATAATGGCTGCCTTACTATCCTGTTAAATATCTGTATTGCCTCTTCTGTCTTTCCCAATTTAAAGAGCGACACTCCGAACTTCTGCAATATCTCAACATGCCTCTCTTCAGCAAGCACCTCAAGCAGTTTCTGATATTCTGCTGCTGCCTTGTCAAATAGAGGATATTTATATAGATTATTTGCCCTTAAAAGAAGCTCGTTAGTGGTGATGTCCGATATTTGAGGATTCTTTTCTTTAAGCTCTGCAAACCTTTCGCCTGATGTCTTTGAGAGGGAATTATATGGAAACTCATAGAGTATTCTCTTGTAATAATCCGCTGCATTTACATCATTGCCCTCTTTCTCAAATGCCTCTCCAATCTTATATATGGCTGGCCATTTTCAGGGAATCTCTTTATAAATTCCCTGAAACCTTCCCTTGCTTGAAGATAATAACCTCCTGCAAGATTCGCCTCTGCCTTTTTATAAATAGCCCTTGATATTAGAGGGCTATAGGAATAGGACTTGATAACAGCATCGTAGTTTTCTATAGCGTATGAATAGTAGCCCTTTGAGAGATAATATTCTGCCAGGAAATAAAGCGCATAATCCTGCAGCTCCTTATACTCCTGAGCAGAGGTTTTTAAATAATCAACTGCGCGTGGGTCTGATGCCTCTTTATAAATCTTGCCAATTATAAACAAAGATCTCTTCCTCCATATTGTATCAGGAAACCCCTCTGCAACAGACAAGAAACCGCTTACCGCCTCAGCGCCCTTTCCATCCTTATAATCCTTCATTGCAGCATCAAAACAGCGCTCAGGATAATGACAGGTCTGAACAGCAGGTTCTGCATCACTCTTTTTCAGTTCAATAGGATTCTCTTTCGCAACATTCTTTGTTGAACAGGAAACAGCAGATGATATGCAAAAGAGAGAGATTATTATATATTTAATGAAATTCCTAAGCATTTCGCTTAACCCCTTGAGCTCTCAAAACACATAAATATGATTTATATGATATATCACCCGCAACGGAATTATCAGTTGTTCAATATCCCATTCTTTTGGAAACGCCTCATAGGGAGCAGCATCATTCAAAAGCCTCATTGCATCCTCATCCAGTATTCTGTGGCCAGAGGAGCTCATAAGCGAGAGGTCTCCTAATTTGCCATCCTTTAATATAGAAAAATTTATCCTGACCTCACCCTGAAGCCTCCTTGCCTTTGCAATCTCAGGATAGCTTCCGACTGTCTCAAGCCTTCTCTTCAACTTTGCAAAATATGCAGTATACTTAAACTCCTCAGTATTCTTTTTTATAGGGTCATTGTCCTTTTTTAATGTATATTCCTCTACCTTTGCATATTTCTCTAAGTCCTTTTTGTTTGCAAATGGAAGGCTGTCGCGAAGATTAACATCAGGCTTATTTATTACACCCTCTCTACCCTGTTGGGCTGTGATGGCTTATCAAATCCTTTTAAAATAGAGGAGTCTATTACATTTACAAAGAAGGGCTCTTTTTTATAATTAAAACCAATAAGATAAAAGATTATCATTAAAAGGACAAAGGTGAGGTGTATAAAAAAGGAGATGGTCAGAGGGATAGTAAGATTATTTCTTGTGAACTCAAATTTAGTCATAGAAGTCAATCCTTACTATTATAATTTTAACACACTAAGGGCTGTTATTCAATTTAAAAGAGATTGTCTAAAAAACTCAACAATCTCCGATTACACAGATAAAAGATTAGATTGCACAGATTAAGGCTTCTTAAAAAATCTGTGTAATCATTTTTCACCTCCCGCCTTTTGGCAACTTTAGAATCTGCATTATATCTGTCCTCCATTTTCCCTCTTCAAATACAAGCCTAAAGGTCTCGTGACGGAATGCCTCCTTATTTATATGGTTCTTATAGCCCATCTTGGCTTTAACATACACAACTGTAGGTGATTTGTATATTGCCTCTATCTCCCTCGCTGCATCGCCGCAGCACATAAGCTTATATTTCTTTTGCTTCATCCCTCTGATAAAATCCTCTTTAGAAATCCTTATATGGCTTGACAATGTCCCATACCCATAAAGCTCCTCATACTTTTCATCCCTCCAGAGGTTTATTATACTGTCATCTTTGCATCAGGGACATTAACAAGACCAAAGACCATGAATAAAAGGAGCATAAAAAATAATAGCCTTTTCATTTTAATCCTCCTAATTTAGTAAGTTTATTTCTGAGTGTAGCAAAATGAAGCCATACTTTCAAGAGAAACCTGATTTAGCCCTTTAAAGTCCTTGACAGCAGATAGCCTTTTGTTTAAAATCCTTACAGATTTTTTTGCAATTATACAATTAATTTAAAAGAGGAGGATTATACAATGGACTGGGGAATGAAGAATCGTTTGTCGCAGTTAATCAAGGAAGATGGAAAGTGCCTTTTTCTGCCTATTGACCATGGGTATTTTCAGGGGCCAACTACAAAATTGGAAAAACCAGGGGAGACAATAAAACCTACAAGGGGCGTGCTACGCGCATGTGTGAATACTGAAAATAGTCTGCCGATTATTTTAAGGGTATCTGGCGGAACAAGCATGGTAGGCAAAGACCTTGCAAATGAAGGACTCACCACATCCATAAAAGAGGCAATCAGGCTCAATGCCTCTGCTGTTGGCATATCTGTCTTTGTTGGAAGTGATTATGAGCATCAGACACGAATGAATCTATCAAATCTCGTTAATGAGGCAGAGGAGTATGGCATACCTGTAATGGCGGTCACTGCAGTCGGCAAGGAATTGGAAAAGCGCGATGCACGGTATCTTGGCCTATGCTGCCGCATTGCTGCAGAGCTCGGCGCAAAGGTTGTAAAGACATATTGGTGCGAGAATTTTGATAAGGTAGTTAACGGCTGTCCTGTGCCTGTTGTAATTGCAGGAGGCCCAAAGTTTGATACAGAGCTTGAGGTATTGGAGTTTGTTCATGATGGGATGAAAAGAGGCGCTATTGGCGTTAATCTTGGCAGAAACATCTGGCAGAATCCATGCCCTGTAGGGATGATTAAAGCAATCCGCGCCATTATCCACGAAAACGTCTCAGCAAAAGAGGCTAATAAGATATATGAGAGTGAGAAGAAGAAATAGTAATTTGTATATTGATAGTCATGCCATTATTCTTCTTGTTAGATAGTATAAGGAATGATATAATTATATAGTCAATTACATTTTTGGAGGGCAGCATGTTATCAGCAAAAAGAAAGAAGGAGATTGTAGCCTTTCCACTCAGAGTTTTTGAAACTGCTGACACAAAAGAGGACTTGGAAGATTGGCTCTTATCGCAGAACCCATCTTTCATAAAAAAAATGCGGAAGGCAAGGCAAGACGACCTTCAAGGCAAAGACAAGGATTG
>JACRON010000089.1 GCA_016214425.1 Nitrospirota bacterium | reverse complement strand
GCCTGTCTGCCACCTTATTTATAAATTTATATACCTTCTGTATCTTCTGGCTATTGCCTATAATCCTGCCGAATCTGCTCTTAATCTCCTCCTTGAGTATAACATTCTCATCAGCTATCCTCTGCTGTGAGAGCGCCTTCTCAACCTTAATCTCTATCTCTTCCAATGAAAAAGGCTTAAGGATATAGTCATACGCCCCTAACTTCATAGCCTCTATTGCATTCTCAATTGTGCCATAGGCGGTCATAATAATTACTATTGTTGAGGGGGCGGTCTTCTTTGCCTTTTTTAGCACCTCTATTCCATCAGCCTTTGGCAATTTGAGATCTGTAATCACAAGGTCAAAGACATACGATGAAAATAGTTTAACGGCATTCTCTGCTGAACCTACTGAAAATACATCATACCCTTTCATCTTAAGGGTCTTTTCAAGAATATTTCTCATGCTTAAGTTGTCTTCAACTATTAATATGCTGTTCATTATATTATCTACCCTTTTTTGCAGTCCTTCGTAGGCACGGTTTTAACCGTGCCTACTGTCCCCATAACCCAGACCATATCCCCTCGCCTTAATCCCATCACTCTCAACTACCTCCTTATCGGCAGCCTTATAATAAAGGTTGTTCCCTTTCCCTTTTTACTTTTAAACTCAATCTTGCCGTCATGGGATTCAACAATCTTATGCGCAATTGCCAGGCCCAGCCCTGTTCCCTGCTCTTTTGTTGTAAAGAATGGATTGAAAATCCTGTCTCCAATCTCCTTTGAAATGCCTGGACCTGTATCAGTAACTTCAATAAATATCTTCCCATATTGAACGTCGCTTTTTACAGTAAGCCTTCCGCCATTCGGCATTGCCTGAACTGCATTCTGGATGATATTTAAAAACGCCATCTTTAATTCAAAAGGATCAGCCTCAATAGCTGGCAGGGTCTTTAAAGTCTTAATATCAAAATTTATACCCTCGGCATTTTTATCAAAGGAAACCATTGATATTACTTCCTTGATTAATGCATTTACATCTGTCTCATTGAATACAGGCTGAGACTTTCTTACAAAGGATAAAAAGTTTGTAACAATGCTGTTAAGGTTTTTTGTCTCTTTAATAATCCCTTCTACTGCTGATGCGCTTTCATCCTCTGACAGCCCTCTTTTAAGAAGCTCTGCATATCCTCCAATTGCGCTTAAAGGATTGCGGATTTCATGGGCAACGCCTGCAGAAAGCTCTCCAACAGCAGCAAGCCTCTCCTTTAACTTTACCTCTGACTCAAGCTCCTTTACATCTGTAATATCAGAAAAGACCGCAATAACACCCATTGGCGTTGCAAGCTTATCATAAAGTATGGATGTGGTCATTCCAATCCATTTGCTATTCCCATCCATCTTCAACTGTAATTGTTTTCGGAAAAATGTTTCTCCATTAATCCCATTTTTAATAAGCTGCACAACATGGCTGTTACCTTTAAGGACAGATGCGTAGTTTTTATCCTTTTCCTTCAGATAGTCTATGCCAAGTATACTGTCTGCTGAGGCATTGCAGAAGGTAACCAATCCCTCCATGTTTATAACCATTACACCGCTGGGAATGCACTGGAGTATAAGATTGTTGTATTGCCTCATATCTTTGCTTAAGGCATTCTTAGGAAATCTTGGAAGGGTATCTTTTTTGCTGGATTTTAATGCCCTTTTTGCTCGATTTTTCATAGGACTTTCAAGAAGCTACATTTAAATATAGCTCAATTTTATGATATGTCAAGTAGGGGCTGGTTTGAAACCAGCCCCTACAGGTTTAAAACCCGCCCCTACATTGTTAAAATCCCAACACCTCAATCAAAAGGCTTATGCCAAGGAGTATCTGAACTAATACCAAGCCGATTCCAAAGTAGTTTACAAGCATGTGGAGCTTGGGAAGATTGTCAGCGCCATGGCCATTTGATAATCTATAGCCCATTCCAACACCTATGGCAAAGAGGGCTACAATAATAATTCCCAAATATGCATGGGGGCCTGAGTCAAAGAAGGGCCTTTCCAAAGTGTATTTATTTATAAGAAAGCCAAGAATGGAGCCAAGCAAAATAAGTATTAAAAAAAGAATACCCATTCTCACATGGGTATTCCATTGAAATATTATATTTTGGTCTCTGTATTTATCAAATTTGCTCTTATATCTCTGCCAACCAAGATAGGCAACATAGGAAAGTATTATTATTGAAATGGTCTGTAATATTGGATGGATTAGGATTAAACTATCTTGCGCCATAGCCGTGTGCAAATAAAATGCCGCTTGCTGCTGCAATCAGGCTTACACTAAGCAGAACCCAGTGCATCTTATTTAATCTTTTGAATATCAAATTTACATCAGGGATCTCTCCCTTTATCATCCTCTCAAGCATCTTCTTTATAATAAACGGTTCAAGTCCAAAGAGCATAACAACCCACATTACCCATATCATAAACATTATGGTTAAAAAAAGCCCCTGCCTTGTAAAGAGTATCATGTGCCAGCCTGTCATATAAGCCATTGCAAGTCCTGATATGCCAACTGTTGCAGCATAGTATCTCGCAAGCTTTGCAAATCTGTGCTCAACCCTCTGGAAGGAGAGCGATTTCTGTATGATATCCTCTATTTTATAAAGTGAAGGGAAGATTATAATCGTCACAAAGGCAAGACCTCCAAACCATAAAATGACAGTGAGCACATGAACAATAAGTAATCCTATAAATAGCATTAGAAACCTCCTCAAAATTTATTAAACAATATTTTTAACACATCCGCCCTTCTCAGTCCTATGATCTTTATCAGTTTATCTTTAGATTTCTCATAAAAAGTCTATACAGCGCCTGTTAGCCTCTCCTTCTACTGGCGGCGATGTGAGCTTAATCTTCAATGCGCCATTATACTCTCCAACAATCTCATCCTTAGAGGCTCGGGGCTGAATCCTGACAGGCAAAATCACCCCATCCTTATCTTCCACTAAATTTAACATTCTAATCACTAAATCTGAACATTACTCTTTTTTCGTTTTCAGGAACCTCACATTATCTTCTCTTATCTCGTCCTCCTTGTCCTCCTCCTCCATGCTTATCATCTTCTGGAAGGTCCTGATTATACCCTTGATTTTTTCAAGATAAAGCATCTTCTGTTTTTTCAGGTCATTCAGTTCTTTTTTGAGATTTGCAATCTCCTTATGAGCATCCTTTATCAGGCTGTCAGCCTTAAGCTCTGCCTCTTTTATAATAAGCTCCGCCTCTTTCTGTGCATTCCCCTTAAGATTCTCAACAACCTGCTGTGCATTCATCAGGGTGTCTTTTAAGGTTGTCTCCTTTTTCTTAAAATCAAGTATCTTTGCCTCTTTCTTTGCAAGCTCCTCTTTGAGGTAATTATTCTCCTTAATAATGGCCTCAAACTCCCTTGTTATAAGGTCAAGAAAGGAGTTCACCTCTTTTACATTAAACCCCCTGAACTTCACCCCAAAGTTCTTCTGCTGTATATCCAAAGGCGTTATCTTCATTTTATCCCTCCTGTTATTCAGTCATTCCTGCCTGCCTAACGGCAGACAGGCGAAACCTGTCCCAGTATGTCATTCCTGCGTGTATCTGGCAGGAATCCAGTCTTGTACCACTGATAGAAACATTCAGGGACAGGCTGGATTCCCGCTCATAGACTCTGCGGGAATGACATGTTCCTTATTTTAAACTATGCGCCAGTTGCAACAATGATATAACCAAAAAATTCTGCAAAAAGAATATTATCATAATCACAATTATCGGCGATATATCAATGCCAATTTTATAAATTGGAATTAATCTTCTTATTGGCGTTAGCACTGGCTCTGTTATCCTGTATAAAAACTGCACAATAGGGTTATATGGGTCAGGATTTACCCAGGATATCAATGCCCTTGCAATGATAACCCACATATATATGGTAAGACCGTAATCAATAACCTTTGCCAAAGCGCTTACAAAATTTGCTAATATAAACATTATCCTCTCCTTAACCCCTCAGCATCCCCTCTCCCCTCTGGGGAGAGGGTTAGGGTGAGGGGAAATCTGTGTAACCATATAGAGTCTTTATTTTTTGCCAAGCTCCTCTGCCCTTTTTTGCGCTGCCTGCAATGCCTCTATAACTATATTTTTAAGCCCCTTCTCATCAAAGACTTTGAGTCCGGCTGCAGTTGTCCCGCCAGGGGATGTAACCATTTCCCTAAGTCTGTCAGGAGCCATGCCAGTATCAAGAAGCCTTGCAGTACCCAATAGGGTCTGGGCAACAAGTTCAGATGCATTATCCCTGCTCAGTCCCATCTTTACGCCTGCATCTGTCATTGCCTCAATAAATAATGCGATAAATGCAGGGCCGCTGCCAGACAACGCTGTAACAGCATTCATATATTTTTCAGGAAGTGTCATTACTTTTCCAATAGACATAAATATCTCTCTAACTGCGGCAATGTCCCTGTCAGAAAAACATTCGCAGAGGGATAAGACACTCATGCCCTCCTGGACTAGGGCTGGGGTATTCGGCATTACCCTAATGAGCTTTTTTGTTTTAAGCTTACCCTGTAGATTAGAAAGCGTTATCCCCGCAGCTATTGACACCACTGTCTTTTCATCTGTCACCAAATCCGCTATCTCATCAAGGACAGATGCCATATTCTGGGGCTTCACAGCAAGGATTATAATATTGCATAAAGTAGCCACCTCTTTGTTGTTCGGAGTAGTCTTTATACTATAAGTCTGCTCTAAATATTTTCTCCTATCTTCTCTCGGCTCTGATACAAGGATGTTTATACTCCGAACTCCGAACTCCGAACTCCGAACTCCCTTTATCAACGCTTCTGCCATATTCCCGCCGCCAATAAAGCCTATCATTTTTTTATTTCCTCTCCCCGAATATCGCAGTCCCTATCCTTACCATTGTAGCGCCTTCCTCTATTGCTATCTCAAAATCATGAGACATGCCCATTGACAACTCAGGCAGATTAAATCCATTCTTTACTGCCTCATTCCTTAATTCCCTTAATCTTTTAAAATATGGCCTTGTCTTTTCAGCATCCTCAAAAAAAGGCGGAATTGTCATTAAGCCGAGTATATTCAGGTTTTTTATATCCCTTGTTGACTCTAATAATTTCATAAGTTCATTTTCTGGAACACCATGTTTTGTCTCTTCTTCAGAAAGCTTTACCTCAATTAGCGCATCCTGAATCTTATTTATCTTTGCAGCCTGTTTGTTAATCTCCTCAGCAAGCGCTGTAGAGTCAATAGAGTGTATCATATCAAATAACTGAACAACATATTTAGCCTTGTTTGTCTGTAGATGGCCTATAAAATGCCACTCAATTTTTCCGCTCGTAACTCGCAACTCGCAACTCGTAATTTTCTTTTGCGCCTCCTGAACACGATTCTCTCCAAAAATCCTTAAGCCCGCATCTACTGCCTCTTTTATTCTATTTACATCAATAGTCTTTGTTACAGCAATTAGCTTTATATCCTTAACATCCCTGCCTGACCTCTCTGC
>JACRON010000057.1 GCA_016214425.1 Nitrospirota bacterium | reverse complement strand
TCTTCAAAATCAGAAAGCTCAACTGAATTTTTATTCTTTCTTGCTGCAAGTATTGCTGCCTCATTTACAACATTTGCCAAATCCGCGCCTGCAAAGCCAGGTGTCCGAGCTGCAATGAGCTTTAAGTCTACATCCTTTGAGACCTTTACATTCTTTGTATGAATCTTTAATATATCTTCCCTTCCTTTTATATCAGGCCTGTCAACGAGTATGTGCCTGTCAAATCTTCCGGGCCTTAGCAAAGCAGGGTCAAGAATCTCTGGCCTGTTTGTTGCTGCCATGATTATAATACCTTTTTTGGTATCAAATCCATCCATCTCAACAAGCAACTGTTGTAAGGTATGCTCCCTCTCCTCGTATCCACCGCCTATAGGCGCTGCTATCCTTGCCTTTCCAAGCGCATCAATCTCATCAATAAATATAATACATGGCGCCTTCTGCTCTGCCTGGGCAAAGAGGTCTCTTACCCTCGCAGCGCCAACGCCAACAAACATCTCAACAAATTCAGAGCCGCTCATGCTGAAAAAAGGCACCTTTGCCTCGCCAGCCACTGCCTTTGCAAGAAGTGTCTTTCCTGTGCCAGTTGGCCCAACAAGCAGGACGCCCTTTGGTATCTTTCCGCCGAGCCTTAGATATTTATCAGGATGCTGTAAGAAATCTATTACCTCTTTTAATTCCTCTTTTGCCTCATCAACACCTGCAACATCATTAAAGGTAACCCCGGTATCCTTTTCAATATATACAGTTGCCCTGCTCTTACCAACTGCCATTACACCTGGGCCTGCGCCAAGCCTGCCAAACAGAAATCTCCAGATTAAAACAAGGATAATTATCGGCAGCACCCATGCAAGAAGCAAATCCCTAAGCCATGTATCCGCCTCTTTGCCAGAGAATTTTATATTATTTTTTTCCAGTAACTTAATCAATTCAGGGTCATCAACCTTTACTGCCTTGACCTCTTTTAGCTTGTCCTTTTCTTTTATAATCCCCTTTACAAGATTTGGTTCTATAATGACCTCTTCAAACTTTTTCTCATCAACCATTTTTTTAAATTCGCTGTAGGAGATGCGCTCTGACGGCGCAACAGAGAAGATATAGAAGTTGATAATAAGAAGGGCTAAAAGCAATGAAAAGGCAATCCAGACTAAAGGTATCTGTTTGGGCTCTTTTTCCTTAGCCATGCTGCCATATTATCATTATTATTTAAATAAATCAATTTCTGCAGGACATTAAAATGAGGAGGCAGGTGAAGGTTATATCTTTGTTTTTACAAACTCGCCCAATGCCTTATCAACCTTCTTTATGTGGTTTATTAACCAGTCAACAACTATACGATTAATTTGCAGCACGATTGGAAGGGTAGGGCCTTCGGCTTCAAACCTCTTTTTTAAATCAGAAAATTCTCTTATAAATTTGGAGTGCAGTGATTTATGTGCCTCATAATCAGGATAGTTGTATCTCTTCTGCAGGTTTTCTTCTGCTGTAAAATGGATTATAATATAGTCCTCTAAGAAGATAAGAGTTTTATTGGCAACCTCTTTGCCCATACCTTTATTACAGGCATCAAGCAGTTGATTAATCCTATTAAACAGCTCCTTATGCTGATTATCAATCTCTTTGTCCCCTATTGACAGGTCATCAGTCCATTGTATTGGCATAGCATTTCCTTTCTTGTAAGAAGAATTTACTTAAATTATATCAAATATACTCTATTAGTCAAGAACAGTTAAATTTTCTTGATAAGAATAATCCTAATATAGATTGCAGATATTCCTTTTTTTGTAGACATTTTTGATGTTTTATGATTTATTCTTAACATGCTTGTCCTCTCCTCTATTCAGGAAGCGCTAAAATCAATCTCCTCATATATCCACAGAACCCCTCTGGTATATTCCAATTCCTTTAGCAGGATGTTTAATTGTGAGGTCTATTTAAAGGCAGAGAATCTTCAAAAAACCGGTTCCTTCAAGGTAAGGGGCGCATTTAATAAAATAATAAAATTAAAAAGCGATAAGGTGATTGCTGCATCAATGGGCAATCATTCGCAGGGTGTTGCCTTTGCTGCCCAGACACTTGGTCTTAAGGCAAAGATTGTTATGCCTGTAACAGCCTCTATTGTCAAGCAGGAGGCAACAAGGGGATATGGCGCAGAGGTCATCCTTCATGGCGAGAATTTTAAAGAGGCTCTAAATTATGCAATGTCAAAAAAAGATTACACCTTTATTCATGCCTTTGATGATGAGGATATAATAGCAGGCCAGGGCACAATCGGCCTTGAGATACTTGATGAAATGAAGAATATAGATGCTGTTTTAGTTCCTGTTGGCGGAGGCGGACTTATCTCTGGTATTGCTGCTGCTATTAAGAATCTTTCACCAAAGACAGAGGTTATCGGCGTTCAGAGTTTATCTGCAACATCTGCCTATGAATCATTTATCGCAAAGAAAATAATAGAAACGCATCCTCAGCCAATGTAGAAGGCGCAGGCGCTGTTACGCTTGCTGCATTGATAGAACAGAAGGAGAGATTCAAAGGCAAAAGGATTGTCCTTGTTGTAAGCGGAGGCAATATTGACTTTACGCTTGTTGACAGGATTATCAATAAAGGGCTTGTTTCTGGCGGCAGGGTAGGGATGTTTAATGTTATTGTTGATGATGTGCCTGGGAGCCTGCATAAGCTTACAGGGATAATAGTTGCTCATGGCGCTAATATAATTAATCTTGTCAATGACAGGCTTGCTGATGTCCCGATCGGCAGGGCGCTCTTGAGGCTTACTGTTGAGGCAAAGGGCTTGCAGCATCTTAATGAAATAAAAACAGCAATAAAAGAGTTAGGTTTTGATATAAAATAGTTCCATGCCTTTTACACCTGCATATCTAAAATTATCAAAAGACAAATTATGGGAAAAGGTGCGGCTTGCTGAGGAGATATTAAAAAGCTGCAACCTTTGCCCACAGGGGATAAGCCCTTTGTCTCAAGCTGGAACCCGCATTTTGGAGAGGAAAGGCCGCTTGTTGGAAGGCACGGCTCAGGGACAATCTTTTTCAGCCAGTGCAATCTGAGGTGTATATTCTGCCAGAACTGGACAATAAGCCATCTTGGCGAAGGCAGGGAGATAACATTTGATAGGCTTGCTGAGATAATGATTGAGCTGCAAGGGAGGGGCTGCCACAATATTAATCTTGTTACACCGACACACCAAATGCCGATGATACTCCATGCTATCGCATTGGCATCAGAAAAGGGGCTAAGGCTTCCCATCGTATACAATTGCGGAGGCTATGAATCCTTAGAGGCAATAAAGATAGTTGATGGAGTGGTTGATATATACATGCCTGATTTTAAATACTCTGATTCTGAGATGGCTTTAAGATACTCAAAGGCAAAGGACTATCCAGGCGTTGCAAAAGAAGTGATAAAAGAAATGCACAGACAGGTTGGGGATTTGATAATAGATGAAAGGGGGATTGCGCTTAGGGGTCTCCTCGTCCGCCACCTTGTCCTTCCAGAGGGGGTTGCTGGAACAAAGGAGGTTGTAAGATTTATTGCAGAGGAGATTTCAAAAGATACATATATAAACATTATGGAGCAGTATTATCCATGTTACAAGGCATACGAATATCCTCAGCTTGACAGAAGGATAACAGGCGCAGAATATCAGGAGGCCATAAAAATGGCGATGGACGCAGGACTAAAGAGGATTGATGGGATTAGTTTTTGATAAACCTTGACATCAGCCTAAGTGTACTGTATAATTGAATTAATCAATTAAGGAGGTGATTTAAATGCTCACTATAAAGGAGGATTCTGCATTAATAGGAGTGGCAGAGCTAAGGACAAAGGCAGCAGAGGTTTTAAAAGAGGTTAAAAAACATAATGTAATACTTACACGAAGAAACAAGCCTGTGGGCGTTATTATGGATTATGATGAATATGAAAAGATGCAGGCGATGCTGGATGAGGTAGAGGATATTGTTCTGGGCAAGATTGCTATGGAGCGGCTTGAGCGGAAGGACAAAAGAGTAATTACCCTTGAAGATGCAGAGAGAAGGGTTGGGCTGCGATAGTGTATGCTGTTGCAATAGACGAACTTGTTTTTAAGGAGGATTTTAAAGGCATTGACAGCTCTGACCAACAAAAGATTATCAAGGCTATACGAAAAAAATTAACTACAGACCCAGAAAGATATGGCAACCCGCTGAAAGGAAACCTAAAACGATTATGGAAACTCAGGGTGGGTAAATACAGGGCTATATATGAGGTCAAGGCAGATAAGATTTCGGTTTATGTTATAAAGATTGGTTTCAGAAGGGATGAAGAGGTATACAAAGAAACTTTAAAGCGGTTGTATCAATTAAGAAAGTAGGATTATTTTTAGAGGCTTCTCTTGATTAAGTATCTGAGCGTACTCAGGTTTCTTTTGTCTTCTTTCATGTCTTTTTCTTTTGGTGTTTCCAGTATCATTGGAATATCTTTAAACCGTTTGTCATTTAAAAGCATCTTAAAGGTATTAAGGCCGAGCATGCCTTTGCCGATATGCTCATGCCTGTCAACACGGCTTGCCAATCCCTTTTTGGAGTCATTGAGATGAAAGAGTTTTAATCTTTTCAGGCAGATTATCCTATCAAACTCATCAAAGGTTTTAACATAGCCCTCCTCTGTTGATATATCATATCCTGCTGCAAAGATGTGGCAGGTGTCTATGCAGACGCCCATCTTCTCCTTTTGTTCAACAAGATTGATAATCTCAGCAAGCTGTTCAAATCTCCAACCGATATGTGTTCCCTGTCCTGCTGTTGTTTCAAGAAGGAGCATAAGATTCGTTTGAGGTTTTTTTGATAACAGAAGGTTTATTGATTCAGCAATCCTCTTTATACCAATATCCTCACCTTCTCCAAGATGCGCTCCTGGATGAAAGACAAGATAGGGCAGGCCGAGTTCCTCTGCCCTCTGCATCTCATCATAAAAGGCATTCAATGATTTTTTATAAACATTCTTCCTTG
This sequence comes from Nitrospirota bacterium, assembly GCA_016214425.1. GTDB lineage: Bacteria > Nitrospirota > CAKKRA01 > 9FT-COMBO-42-15 > 9FT-COMBO-42-15 > 9FT-COMBO-42-15. The sequence continues at coordinate 856 of JACRON010000057.1, read as the reverse complement.
GGCTTGCAAGATTAATCAGATAGGCGTTGTGCGATGCAACGGCTTTGATCACAGTCCTGTCCAGATTCTCTTTAAAAGCTGTTATCTCTTTATCTGTTATTTTTTTTGATTTCCACTGATTATTGTTCTTTGTGAATATCTGGATTGCATCGCACCCGACCTTTTTTCCGCGAAGGGGTGCATTTGAAACACCGCCTTCAATTGACATGTGAGCGCCGAGTAAAGGCATTATGGTTTTTTTTATTTTCCTTCCATGCCTTTAGAAACGCTGTATGCCATGAGCGCCATTGTTACTACAAATGAGATAGCTCCTATGGGTGCTAACTTTCCTGAAATTGGAATCAGGGGCACAATAAGCAGCATTCCTGAATGCATTATCGCGCCAAAGATTGCAAGGAGGGTTACAGTGTTTTTAAGGCCGTCTGAAATCTTAAGCCTGTCCACTATAAGCCCTATAATTATATTCAGGACTGCCTCAAGATTTCCATGGGCATGGGATGCCCTCATGATTACACGGGGAAATGCAAAGGGCTCTTTTGCAAAGGACTGATCAGACTGCAGTTTAAAGCTGATGAAGACTCCAAGAATAAGTGTAACAATTAAGTACACAAAACCAAAAACTACATTCTTCTTACCATATTTCATAGGTTAGTCCTCCTTTTCTGCCGCAATGGCAGGATATTTAACAGGATTAAATCATACTTCCTGCATTTTTGTCAAGAAGCGTGGAAAGATGGACAAACTTTTGCTTGAAAAAATAGTTTTTAGGGATATAATAGGGAAGTCATTATGCAGTACTTAGTTGCAAAAATTGTAGGCATGAATTTATTCATGCAAATTGCACGGTTGCTGTTAT
>JACRON010000133.1 GCA_016214425.1 Nitrospirota bacterium | reverse complement strand
AAGTCTCCTCTTGCAGAAAAGACAGTCTGAGCATTTAGAAACAAAACAAATACAGTAATAAAAGATGCTGCAAACTTCATAAAACAAAAACCACCTTTCTTACCCCCCCCTCACCCTAACCCTCTCCCGCAAGGGGAGAGGGGATTTATTTTGTTCCCCCTCCCTTGATGGGAGGGGATTAAGGGGAGGATGAAAAAATTCAAAAATGTTCTATCACTTGCCTTTCAAATACCTAAACACCTGCACCCTGTTATTATACGAATCTGATAGATATATTTTATCGTCTTTATCTATGTATAATCCTGCAGGAAGCCACATCTTACCGTCATCAGATCCCCCGCCGTTTTTATTGAATATCTGAACAACATCATACATGGCGTCTGCAACATAGATGTGTCCTTCGCTGTCTACTGCAATGCCCTTTGGTTTTGAGAATTCGCCTATCCTGTTTCCCACCTTTCCAAACTTGCCTATGAACTTTCCATCCTTATTAAATATCTGAACCCTGAAATTCAGGGTGTCGCAGATATATACATTTCCATTTTTGTCTATGGCAATATTTGTCGGGAAATTGAACTCGCCATCCTTTTTACCCCTCTGACCGAATTCAAAGACTGATTTTCCCTCAAGCGAGAATATCCTTACCTTATTAGCACCTGTATCTACTACATATAAATAATTATTAACAGGGCTTATGGCAATGCCTACAGGCCTTGTCAGGATTCCTTCTCCTCCGATCTCCTTTTGTATTTTGCCTTTCTGGTCAAAGATAAATATCTTGCCAATAATTGAGTCCGAGACAAAGACATTCCCCTTATTATCAACAACTACGCCGATAGGAGATTTAAAAAACTCATCCTTTTTTATCCTGTCAATGAACGAATATTTTTTCTTATTCAGGTCAAAGATGTGGATTCTTCTGTTGCCGCTGTCAGTGATATAAAACTTTTCATCTGCTGCAAATACGCCGTAGGGCTTTACAATGCGGTTTTCTACATCCTCGCCGATAATGAACTCCCATATCTTTTTGAATATAGACTTTTTTATTTTTAAGTCCTCAGGTGTTGAAAAGGACTGAACAAAAGCTATCTTTGCCTCCTCAGGCGGCGGCGGCCAGACAAGCTCTGCAGAATAAAGGTTTATTGGGATTGACAGGAAGATTAAAATTATAACTACGAAAAGACAATTTTTGGCTCTTTTCACTTTATATCTCCTTGTTTTTATTAAAAAAGATGATTATTTAAGTATATCAAATATAACCCCAAAGTCAAGTTGTCAGAATGCCCTTGTAACCTTGAAAAATATCATATTCTTGGTTGTCTCCATTGGGTCCTGTGTTTCCAAAGAGTAACTATATTCTCCTGAAAGTAATAACTTTCTTATTCTGTAATCAACCCTTACTTCGGCAGTAGAGGTATCTTTCTTATGAGGAGCTAAAGAATATCTCGCCCACTCCTGTCTTATCTTTGCAGTAGCAAACATATTTCTTATAGGAAAGAATATTATCCTTGCCTCTGCAAATATAGTCTCTGTGTCATTGGATGCAGGGTTTGAATAGTCATAAAGGCTGTATCCGCCAGAAAGAAAGAGCCCCCTCCAGATATTGTAGTCAAGCTTTGCATCTATAATAATTAATTCATTTTTTACCCACGGCTCATCTCCTGTTCTCTGCCAAAGATTGTCATATTCAAAGTTGGCTATGACCGCAAGTCCCCTTATATAATAGCTTGCCAGTCCAAGCCTGTATCTATGCTCATCCCTGTCCTCAACAGTTGCCCTGCTTTCTCTCCTTGATAAAAACTGATAGTCTGTTGTAATAAGGACTACATTAAGATTATATGCAAATCCGGCGCCAGCCGTATGGTTTGTGTTAAACCCATCATCGCCTGGTTCAACATCAATAAGGCCATAATCAAACCTGTAGTTTGTGTTAAATATAAGATTTTTGAAGGGCAGGGTATAGGAATAACCCGCCCCATAATTCTGGGCTTTACTCTTTGAAAGATAGGTTTCTGATGTGCTTTTAGAGTAAACATATGTGGCATTTCCCATAAGATTTAATCCCACTATCGGCCTGCCAAGTATATTAAAGGTTGCCTGATGGTTATCCAAATCTGTTGCTGAAATTGTCCTTCCATAGTAATATCCAAGCCTTGTATCAAGCCTTGGGTCAGGATGATAATAAAGGGTTGTGGATGACAGATGCCTTCTTGATATAGTCCTAAGCCTTTCGCCAGCAGCGTAGCTTTCATCAAAGGTATAATAAAAGTTGTAATCAGTTGTAAGGTCTAAATATACAGTTGGATGAAAGTATAAGCCAACCCCTGTATATATACAGTTGGATGAAAGTATAAGCCAACCCCTGTATCTATATTATCTTTTAAGGAAATGTCAGAATCAGCCCCATCCTTTGCACCTGTTGTTAAATAACTGCCAAAGGTGCGCAGGTGAAGTATCCTTGTAAGCTGGCTGCCGTAATTCATATCAACGCCCTGTGTGTCGCTTGTACTGCTTCCTATTTTATCCAGCAGATTTTCATATCTGTATCTTGCAAAAAAGACGCTTGCAGATGTTACCTTGTTTAGTTCAAGAGATGCCTCCCTTTTTCTTTCGTCTTTTCTTTGCTGGGGGTCGTCATTTTCATTTTCAGATTGCTCCATGAACAGCCGTATTGTAGGGAGGCTCCTGAGCAAAAGGGACCACCTCAGGCCGTATGCAGCAGTCGTGCTTTTTCGTGAGCTGTATATTGAGCTGTCCAAATCAGATACAAATCTGTTTGTGTATAGTGTTAAAGGAAAGAACCGCTGGGGGAAAAGGGTGGTTGAGATATTGTATCCGTAATCCTTTGTGCGGCTGTCTGCATCATTCAGCTCATCCCATGTATGCGTAAAGGTTGTCCCAATAGAAAATATGGCAAATCTCGGGTCAATTATATGGCCGTTGAGATTCAGAAAATATCTCTGCTGAAAGGTCTTCTGGTCAGTCTTTACTATTGAATCGCCTGTATTGCTGCGCTCTATCCTCTCCCTGAAGCTCAGCTCTATCATCCCTGACCACGAAAAGCCTTGCGCATAGGACTTCTTTAAAGGAAACAGAATAAATATTATTGTAATTACAATAATTATATTTTTATTCTTTTTTATCTGATGGAGCATAATACTTTATATCTGCCTTTTCCTTTAATTCCTTAACCCATTCTGTTTGTTTCTCCTCTATAGCAAGCTGTTCAAGATCCTTTTTTAGCTTTTCCTTTATCTTGGGAAATGGGATATCCTCAGGCGGCTTCTTCTCTTCCAGTTTAATTATGTGATAGCCGTATATGGTCTGTAATACATCGCTCATTTCACCGACCTTCATAGAATATGCAATGCTCTCGATATACGGCTCCAGCCTTCCTTTATGGATAAAGCCTATGTCCCCGCCCTTTTCTCTGCCCGGGTCATCTGAAAATTCCTTTGCAAGCTTGGCAAATTCCTTTCCTTCTTTTATTTGCGATAGAATACCCTCTGCCTTTTTTCTGCCTTTTTCCCATTCCTCTTTAGAGGCGTATGGAGGCACCTTAATCAAAATCTGCCTGAGCCTTATCTTTTCCGGCTCCCTGAATTTCTCCTTGTTCTTTTCATAATAGTCTTTAACCTTTGCTTCGCTTAAACTTATTGCTTTTCCAAAAGCCTTGTCCTTAATCCTTTTTATTGCTATCTCTTTTTCAATAAGCCTTTTAAAACTATTTATATCAAGATTATTGGCTGATAAGGATTTATTAAATGCCTCATCTGATTTGTAGCCTTTTTTAATCTCTTTTAAACGGTTATTAATCTCTTTTTCTGAAACAGAAATGCCTGCCTTTTTTGCCTCCTGATGCATTAGATCTTCAATTATCAACTGATTTAACGCCTCTGCCATTGTTTCCTTTATCTTTTCATCGCTTATCTGGCCGTGATAAGAAGCCTGCGGCAGGATTAATTTTCCACGCAACTGAACCTGCATTAAATTAATTGGAGAGCCATTGACAGATGCAACTATCTTTGTTGAATGGTCTTCTTCTAATTTTGAAGAAGATGCGGCAGGCGGTGCATTTTCTGCATAAAAAAGAGGTAGAATTAATAGAGCTGCTAAAAGGAACTCCTTTTTCATCTTTTCCCCCCATTAATAAAATGGAATCTTAAATTAGCATAATAATGGCTTTAAATCAAGCAAAAATCAAAACTTATAGTATTTCGCCCCCTTATTTAATACCTCTATTGATTCGTTTATTTTCCCCATTTCTTTGTACACCTGAGAAAGCTGGGTATATGCCTCAGGAAGATTTGGCCTTAAAAAGATTGTCTTCTTAAAATACTCCTCTGCAAGGGTCAGGTTTCCCATCTTTTTATGTATAAGGCCTATGTTATAAGGAATCATATAATCAGGATAAAGCTCATAAGCCTTTGTATATTCTTTTAAGCTCTCAGAATAATTTGTTAGGTGATAATTTGCAACACCAAGAAATAGATGTAATTCATCATTTAACGGGTCCATGCTTCCACCTCTTTTTGCAGATTTTATTGCCTCCTTCCATTTTTCATCACGCATAAGATACCATGTGTCCTTGTGAATCTTTGAAGCTATTACAGGACGGAGGCTCATTCCAATGAAGATTAAAGAACCAACAATTGAGACTATAATAATAAAATAAGACAGCCATACAGGAATAGGAGACATTCTGACTTCTGAATTCTGTCTTCTATCTTCTTGCTTAATTTGTATTGCCATAACAAACCCAAGATACATCCAATATAGCATTGCATTCGGCACCAAATTTAATGGAAACTCAAAAAAGGCGTGAATCAGGATAGCTGCAGTGCCAGACATTATTCCAATAGCAAGCATTTTTTCTTTGAGCTGATATTTAGACCTTAAAATATTTATGCCTTTTCTGAAGAATATTATATTTATCCATAAAAACAGCAATAACCCTATTATCCCTTGCTCTGCTGCAGTCTCAAGATACTGGTTATGTGGAGACTCGGCAGAGCCGAGAAAGCTGATATATTCAGGATGCCTGCTTAAAAATTCACCCTGATAATTCTGATAATTCAGCCTGAAGGTATTTATCCCAATGCCTATTATTGGATGCTCCTTTATCATATTGAATGTACTCTGCCACATCAATTCCCTGCCTTTAAAGGTGAGGTGTGAAGGCTTGAGTGTTGATAATTCTGCAAGTATCGGATTTGATTCTATCGGCAGGATTAGGCTTATACCTGTGACAATTGCTATTACTGCTAATAATATTATCATAGAGACCTTGAAATATTTTTTAAACGATAATGTAGGGGCGAACGGCCGTTCGCCCCTACTTGTTTTGCCTCTGTTTCGCATATTGGCGACAAATATGAATAATAAGATAATAGATATAATAGCCCCTCCCCATGCAGCCTTTGTCCGTGATATTAGAATACACAGCAGGATAATAGTTGTTGCAAGGCCGTATCTATGCCTTTTCCTGATATTATTAAAATTATGCCAGAGATTTATTAGTGCAAGAGGAAAGACCGCAGTTAAAAATGTGCTCATGAAATTCGGGTTTCCAAAGGTGGAATAGATATCGGTCTTATCAGGGAGTCTTTTTGGTATTTCCCATCTGATGCCGTGTTCATAATTTAATCCAAAAAACTGAAGGATACCGAGCAAGGCACTGATTGCGCAGACAATTATAAGGAAGTTTATTGCCTTCTCAATAAAGGCTGCTCTTTCTTCACTCCCTAACAAATACACTGTGCGACAATAACCTGAAAGGCAAACCTTTTAGGAATATAAAAGGATTCGTAAGTAAGCCATGTAAAAAAAAGAGGGACAATTATTATGAGGGCATAGAAGAGATAAAGGGGTATTCTATTTTCATTATCATGGTTCAACATTTGTATATAAAAAATAAGCCGAGCACCCCCCACCTAAGGGTGTGGGATGGTCGGCTTATAGTTAAAAAGAGAATTGTAAGGGCGAACAGCCGTTCGCCCTTACAAATAACATATACTTATTTTATATGGCATGTTACGCATAGTCCACTTGCTGACTGTGACTTTCTCAGGAATACTGCATAGTCAACACCATTTGGCGCCAGGTTAGATGCAGGTGTGCCTATCGATGCCGTCGTTCCATGCGGATTGTGGCATGATGCACACTGTACTTTATAGCCAGTTGTGCTTGTAAATAGCCTTACCTCATTGTCATCTGCCCTGCTGTTGGAGTTTTCGTCAAAGCACTGGGCATTTCCGCAGGTAGCAGGCGTAAAGAATTTCGGGTCCTGTGTTGCAGTTGGATATACCATTGATATTGGATGGTCATCGCTAAGAACCTGTGTAAGGTTTGTTATTCTGCCATCCTCTGGTAAGGTATTATTACCTGGTGAAGTTGATATTCCACTAAATGTCCAGCCCTGACTTGTTGGTGTGGTGCTGAAACCACCTGAGCCTGGTGCATTCCTTAATGCATCTAATGCAATTGTTCCATCATGGCATGACAGACATGCTAAGGAGACGCCATCTGGCTGACCTACACTTGTATCAATTGTAGAGCTTGAATATGGTGTGTATGCGCCTGCTGTTGCCATAGCCCTATTCCAGAGCGGTGCATCTGTTGTTCCGCCGTGCGGTGTATGGCAGAATACGCACACCTCTGTTGTTCCTGCTGCGGTGTAAACATCACCATACTGTGCGCCTGCTGGATGTGTAGAGCCCAGGTTGTGCCTGCTCATTGTAATCATTGCAAATGCAGATGATGCAAAGAGCAGGGTGAAAATTGTAGTTAATAATAATAGTCTTTTCATTATTTCCCCTCCTTGTATCTGTATCTAAAGTTTGTTTCTTACCTGAACATTAATTTATATGCAAGGTTTATGCCTTGTTGCATACTTTTTAACTCCTTGTTTTTATTGCCTAAAATATTGTGGTATCACCCCCTTTTTAAATATTGTTACCATTTGGTTATGCTAAATAATGCGTTTTTGCTGCTTAATTAGTTAAAAATATTAAATAATTCCCTTGTTAGAGCCATTAATTCCTATGCTGCTACCGCATGGTAACAATTAAATTTTAGTTTGACTTCCCTCCTTTCTTTAGTTCTTCACTGCCTTTTGCTGTTGTTGCACCTTGTATCTTTCTCCCATATACTGATATATATTTATCCTTTTATTATACTGATCAGCAACATATATTTTGTCATTTTCATCTATATACATCCCTGCCGGCAACCACAGCTCTCCTCGCTTATTTCCCATATTGCTGAAAAAGAGGAGAAGCCTTCCGTCCTGGTCAAATATCTGTATATTATTAAATGCAGAATCAACTACATAAATATGCCCTTCACTGTCAACACCAATGCCCTTGGGTTTGGAAAGCTGGCCAAATGATGTGCCGACCTCTCCGAATTTTTTTATAAACTTTCCCTCTGCATCAAATATCTGAACCCTGAAGTTCATTGTATCCATTATGTAGAGTTTGCCCTCTTTATCAATGTAGGTATTTGTCGGGAAATTAAATTCACCCTCTTTTGTCCCCCTCTGGCCGATTTCAAAAAGCTTATCTCCCTTTGTGTTAAACATTATTACCTTATGGAGCTTTGTATCAACTACATAGAGCCTGTCAAGCTTTTCATTTAAGGCAATACCAACAGGCTGCTCTAATTCCCCTTTTTTGCCGATTCCATACAGAAATTTTGCATCCTTATCATATACAACAACCCTATTCTGGATAGTATCTGTTACATATATATTCCCTTTGCTGTCTGTTGTTACTCCTGCTGGTTTCGTTAATATGCCATTGCCATCAATACCAAGTATTACAAATTTATGGGCAACATTATCAAATATAAGAACCTTTCCCCATCCTGTATCTGCTACATATATTCTGCCGTCTTTATCAGCATGAACTCCGTAGGGTTTTACTAAACCCTCAACTACCTCTCCGCCAAGCACTGCTGTCTTTAATGTTTTGCCAAAGCTCTCCTTCTCTACATCCCTTGATGTTGATATTGTTCCAACATATATTATTCTTGGCTCATCAGGAGGCAGAGGCCATACGAGCTCTCCCTCTTTTTTTATACCAGCACAACCGCTGATAATCAGCAAGAATAATATTATTAAGCTATTATATATCCCTCCATGATACATTATCTATTTTATATGACATGTAGTGCATAAATCACTACTTGAATTGGACTTTCTTAAAAAAGTCGGATAAAGATTTATTCCATCAGACGATAATGTGCCGTGCGGATTATGGCACGATGCGCACTGAACCTTATATCCGCCTGCGCCGTCGCTGTATAGCTTTACCTCATTATCATCTGCCCTGCTTGCAATCCCGCCTGTTTCAAACCATGCAAGCCTTCCATTGCTGTTTGTTGGTTGATAAAACTTTGGATCCTGCGCTGCTGTTGGGTAATTCATGGAGATTGGATGCTGCCTGCTTAAGTCCTGGCCAAAGGCAGCAACAGTAAAATTCCCTCCACTAAAAGTATCAGAATTATGGCAAAGCAAACAGCTTCCTGATCCTCCTGCTGGATTTAAGGCGTAGTGATTAGGCGCAAGGACTGGAGGCGCGAGATCTCCACCAGGATTAGTAGAGCCGCCGGGTGTATAGTGACCTGAGCCAGGGGCATTTACAATTGAATCCACTGCTATTGTTCCATCATGACATGACAGGCAAGCCAATGATATCCCGTCTGGCTGGCCAACATTTGTATCTATTGTTGAGCTTGAATATGGCGTGTAATTCCCAGTTGCTGGCAATGTCCTGTTCCAGAGCGGTGCTGAACCTGTTTGCGCGCCGTGAGGTGTATGGCAGTAGACACAGACCTCGCCATAGTTGTTATAAGCAAAAGTGCCTACTAACCCAGCCATTCCAGAAGAATACGAAGCTAAAAGATTATGCCTTGTATTTGTTATGCCATTTGTGTTTGGTGCAGATAATGCGTGAGATACGAATAGAAAGATTGCTGTGGTGCTTATCAAAATTGCCAGTAAAAGCCTTTTCATACCCTACCCCTCCTTAAAAGCTGCCACCTCAAAATTTGAACGGCTGTTCCATCCTGCGATATCTTATCTTTTATTTTATGCGTTACAAATAGCATATTCCTTTAAGCATGTCAAGTAACAGATTTTTATTATGTTATAAAAATTTATTATAAATCTTATTTTATATGACAGGTCATGCAAAGGTTGCTATAGTTCTTTGATGTTCTTAAAAACGGGGCCCTGCCCTCCAGATTCTGCTCATCAGGATTGTGCGGGTCGTGGCAAGAGGCGCACTGAACCTTCCCGTCAAAGAGCCTTATGCCATTTACAAATACACCTGTTCCCGGCGGCGTATTAAACTTCGGGTCCTGCAACACTGTTGGATAGTTCATTGAAACAGGGTGGTCATCGGCAAGGTTCTTTGTAATGTATTTAACAGTAGCATCATGGGCGCCGTATAAGCCTGCTAATTCACCCTGCGGTGTGTGGCACTTTCCGCAGCTCTGGCCAGATGTCTCAGGACTCATTCTGTAATGCACGCCTGTGTCTATCCATCCTGTATTAGGCGGATTTAGAACAGAATCAACTGCAACTGTGCCGTCATGGCATGAGAGGCATGCAAGCGAAACGCCGTCTGGCGAACTGGGAATATTTGTGTCAACAGTAGAGCTTTTATACATGCTGTAGCCTGATGTGCTTGGAAGCACGCGGTTCCAGAGGGGCGCAACGCTTATAGCGCCATGAGGTGTGTGGCAATATACACAGACCTCGCCATAATCAATATAGCTTATACCCTCCATTGCACCTACACCGCCTTTTGCAATTGCCCTTTCATTAAGATAAGTCAGGTCGTGTTTTGAGCGAAAGATAGTCCCACTTTCCCCTGGTATTGCCCTTAAAATCAGAAATAGTACCAGCAATAAGAGGATATAGAAAATAAGATTCTCAATGAAGGTCAAATGCTTCATTTTGAAGTATTTCTCCCCCGCCCACATTATGTGGAAGCTTATAATATTTGCCTATAATATGTCAAGAGTGAAAGTTATTATACCTTAAGTATGCAAATAGCATACCATTGCTGTTTTAACTTGATTAAAAGACTAACTTATTGAAATTTAAAGATTTTGAATATAGCGAATAGTTTCTGATATATAGTCTAAATTTATTTAACCAAGATAATTGTAACCATTTGGTAACAATAAGGCCTTCCCTGCTTTTTTTATTGACACCTATTATCTACTGTGCTAAAAATTATCCACTTTTACTAAAATAAGACAGCTCAAGGGCGAGGCAGCGCCTCGCATCTACATTAGACAATAGGCAATTCAATAAACTCTTCAAAAAGGGGGAAGGATGATATGAGACATTTCAGGTTTTTAATGGTCAGCTTGGTTTTACTTGCGGCTGTTACTGGTCTTGTTTGGGTAGGTTTTGCGCCAAAGGCAGATGCAGAGTATGCAGACATTATTATAAACAAGCACGCAGACAAGGAGGGTATGCAGCCAGTAATGTTCCCGCACTGGTTTCACAGGATTAGGTTTAAATGCAAGGCTTGCCATGAAGATATATTTATTATGAAGAGGGGCGCTAATGATATAAATATGTCAACTATTATGAAAGGCAATCACTGCGGGAAGTGCCATAACGGCAGGATTGCATGGGCACCACTTCAATGCGGCCTCTGCCATTCAGTTGGCGGAAATCCAGACGGCCTCTTGACAACAGGAACACAGGCACCGCCAAAGTAGGGCAAGGCTGTAGGCACGAATTTATTCGTGCAAAGGGCACGGTTAAAACCGTGCCTACAAAAGGCTAAGCAACCCTAAAGGGTTGCCCTACAATTTGATTAAACCTAAATTCCGGAGGATGATAAAGATGATAACACTTAAAAATAGATTTTTAACTGTTATATTCGCAGTTATTGTAGTTTTTGCAATAAATAGCTGTGCCAAGAAGGCAGTAAAGGCACCAGAGGAGGCAGCACAGGCAGAGCCGGCAAAGGTTGTTGAAGAAGCAAAACCAGCGCCAGCTCCAAAGAAGGAGCCAGCAAAGCCGGGAGCAAAGCCTGCTGAAAAGGCGCCAGCAGCAAAGGCGCCGCAGATTGACCCTGCACAGGCAATATTTCTTGACAGCGCTGGAAAGGTTGCAGGTACAGGCGATCCGACAAAGGTTGTTGGCGAGGCAGAAAAGGCTGGCATGGCGCCGCACCCAATGGCGCTTGAGCTTGCCCTGCTTCCTAAAGATAAATACGGTTTGATTGACTGGACTAAGATTGTAAAAGAAGGTAAGATAAAGCCATGGGATTCGCTTGACACAACTGCTGCTGCAGCACCGCCATTTAACATGGATGTTGTTATTAAGACAAAGAGTACATCAATGGAGGATGTGGTATTCCCCCATTTTATACATACATACTTGTTTAACTGCACAAACTGCCATCCTGCAATATTTAATATGAAGGCAGGCGGCAATCCTGATATGACAATGGCAAAGATATATGAAAGACGCTCTTAAATTAATTATTAGGTTTTACCCTTTATATTTTTTAATCATTCCATTAATACTTACAAGCTGTGCAAAAAAGGAACTTGTTTTTAAAACAGTGGAAAAAGAACCTCCTGCCTTTTCATACCTTCCACGCACAGAGGATGGCTTTATAGACTGGGTTGCTGCAATAGACAGGGGTATAATCAACCCCCGCGATTCAATTGAGCTGAAGGCAACACCCCAGTCCAGACCTATGGACCTTGATATTGTCTTTGAAACAAAGTCAATGCCTGCTGTGGTCTATCCGCATTATCAGCACACCCAGTGGCTTGACTGCACTAATTGCCATCCAAAGATCTTTAAGGCGCAAAAGGGGGGTAATAGTGTAACAATGGCAAAAATCTTTGAAGGTGAGTTCTGCGGCAGGTGTCATGGGACAGTGGCATTTCCACTTCAATACTGCAACCGCTGTCATGTAAAGAAGAAGTAAGAAGTAATATGTTAAATAAATCTCCTCTAACCCCTATGTAACAAGACTTATTGCGTTTGTATTAATAATATTATTACCTCACCTTAAACTTTATCGGCACAATGCCCACATATTCGTCCCTGTCTTCCTCAGAGGCTGCATTGAACCGCCACTTCTTCAGATATCTGATAGCTATCTCTTCAAGCTTTATGTCTGCCTTTCGCACAGGCACAACATCAACAACAGAGCCGTCAGCGAGGATTTTGAATTCAAGTTCAATTGTAACAGTTACAGAACTATCAACAGTTGGCGGAGGAGGCCTGTCTATAAGTTTTCTCTTGCCAGCAGTCCCCTTTATTCCAAGCGCTTCAATCCCAGCAGTCTCTCCCTTTTTAGCAATTGGCAGCGCTGGCTGGATATTCTTTGCCTCCTGCATAAGAGGCTTATTCGGCAGGGGGATGTCATGGTCTAAGCTCTTTTTAGAGAATGATGCTGTCTCCTTCTTTCCTATGTCTGACCTTGTTGGAAGGCCAATGCGGCCTATATCCTTTACAGGCTCATCTGCAATGGCCTTCTCAGGCTGCGGTATGCTTTTTATTTTTGGTACAGGCGGCGCTGTTTTCTGTATTACAGGCGGTGGCACAGGCGCATGAGACCGCATCTTCTCTTTTATGGATGGCATTGGCATTGGTTCAAGGGCATTTATTAAAGTAACCTCTGTTATGCTCGGCTCCTTTATCTGCATAAAAAAGGGCGGAAAAAAGATAAACAGAAAAACAATAAGAATATGGAGTGAAGTGGAGATAATTATCTCCCCTGTTATTAATGCATTTTTGGTCATTGTGCAGCGGTCTCCTTTAATTCCTTAATCTTTTCGCCTGAGGCCTGCACTGCCTCTTTGTTCTTTGCCTTTTCCATTATTTTCTGATAGATGGCAATTGCAGCAGAAGACTTTCTTTCCTTTTCGTATATCTCTGCTGTTTTTAATTGAGCCAGAGGTCCCCACTTTTCTATCTTTGGATAAAGATAATATGCCTTCATAAATTCAATCTTTGCATCATCTGTTTTTCCTTCTGACAAGGCAATCTCACCGAGAGCAAATTGCGCCTCTGCAGCAATCTCTTCATTTGAAAGCTCTGTTGCCTTCTGATAGTAGGCAGCAGCAGTCTTTTTGTCCATCTTATCCTGATAGAAGTGTCTTCCTATCGCCAAATAGGCGCTTGGCGTCATCTTGTGCTCAGGGAATTTTGATATAAATTCGCTGTACGCCTTTACAGCATCGTCTATCTTCCTTAATCTGCTGTAAGACAAAGCAGCTTTAAATAATACATCAGGCATATTTGAGTTGTCAGGATAAATTGAGGCAAACTTCTTATAATTAGTTATTGCATTTTCATAATCTGATAACTGAAAATATGATTCAGCTATTTTATGTCTTGCATCTGTTATGTATGCGCTCTTTGGATAATTTGCAATCAGTTGATTAAGGCTTGAAATGGCGTTATAGTATTCCTTTGTTTCAAAAAGGATTCTGCTGATTCTGTATAAGGCAACATCTGAGAATTCGCTGGTCTCAGAGATTGATAGGACATTTCTATATGCAAGAAGGGCTTCTCCAAATCTTTTCCTTGCCTCAAGCTCCTCTGCTGTCTGGAACTGCAGTGTTATTGATATCGGCGCCTTTGGATTCTTTTTTACAAACCTTTCTGTTTCAGCTCTTTTGAATACTCTTTAAGATTATAGTAAGAATCGCCGGTTTTCAAAAGCGCCTCTGCTATAAATTGACTTTTTGGATAATTGGATATATGGCTGTTAAATTCTGATATTGCCTTTTTGTAGTCATTAGTCCTGAAATATGTCCAGCCAAGTCGGAAGGACGCCTCTTCAGCCTCCTCGGACTTAGGTGCAGTTGATGCTATATTTTTGAATACAGCAGCAGCATCCTCAAACTTCTCATCCCTATACATTGCAAGACCTGCCTGCAGGGCAATCTCCTTATTCAGCCCACTTTTTGGATACTCTTTAAGAAATTGTCCATAGGCATTATAGTATGCCCTGAAGTCTTTGAGATTTAGATAGGAGTCTGCAACGCGAAATAGGGCGTCTTCACGCAGTGGGCTTTGAGGATATTTCTCAAGGAAGATATTAAATGCCTCTGCTGCCTCCTTCCACTGGCCTTTTTTATAATAGACCCATCCCCTGCCGTACTGTACCTTTTCAGACAGGGGGCTTGTATTTGGGATTGCATGATAGTATGAAATGGCCTCATTGTATTCTCCAAGTGCGGTAAGGGATTCAGCAATCAGGTAGTTTATATCATCCCGATATCTTACAAGTGCAGGTTTATTTTTTAGGGGCTGCAGCTTCTCCAGAACCTTTTTGTAATCCTTCCTCTGATAGAGGATAATACCCGATTTATATGATGCAAGCTGGCTTAGCTGCGGCCTTTCAGGATTCTTCTCTGCCCTCTCGTAGCTATCAAGTGCATCAGTTAGCTTAGCTTCTTTATATAGAATCTCGCCAATCATAAACTCAGCAATAGGCGCAAGCTCTTTCTGCAGGGTATTCTTTGCAATAAATTGAAATATCTTTAATGCAGCCTCTTTATTCTTATTTTTATAATAATGTATTCCGACCTCCATCTCTATATAGTCTGAAAAGATTGTCATGGGGTTTATATTCTTCAATCTCCTTGCCTCTTCTCTTGCCTTTTCCATCTTATTTAATCCAATGTATGCCAGGGCAGTCCTGTATATGGCTGCCTCAAGATATCTCATGTCTGTGTTTATGCTGATGCCCCAGACAACATTTTTAATGCCTTTTATATTAGCCCTTTGGAAGGATATACCCTCTTTTTCCAGGCCCTTTCCATAGACCCCGAGGCCATACATGGCAGTATTGATTAAAAGGCTCTGGGGAAATGGAAAGCGGCTGATAAATTCTCTGTAGTTCTCCCTGCCGTTAACGAATTTTTCTATGCCTTCAAAAAAGCTCTTTTCATTTAAGTGTTTTGATGTAACATCGGAATATGTCAGTGTATGAAAAATATTGATTGCATCCTCGTATTGCTTAAGCCGCATTAAACAGTCGCCAACCCAGAACTGGGCAGAGTATGCAAGGCTGTTTATAGGCGCTTTCGTTGCCATTGTAAAATAGTGGATTGCCTTTTTGTAATCTCCTTTATTAACATAGAGCCAGCCTAAGGAATAGTGGGCATAATCCCAGTAATCGGATTCAGGATATTTTTTTATTGTATCCTCGTAGGCATCAATGGCATCGTTCAGGCTTCCCATTGCGTAATAGGCTTCAGCAATCCAGTAGGCAGAAGCAGGGACAAAATTGCTTTTCGGATGCTTTTTAATTAATTTTTTGAATGCATCAATTGCCTTTTTATATTCCTCATTCTTGTAAAAATAGAGCCCTGATTTAAAGAGCGCCTCATCAGCAGGCTCCTCGCCCGTGATGCGGACTAAGAATAATGCAACACTGTTGCCGTAGACCCATCCTGTTGACATCTGCGATGGCGTTTTCTTTTTCAGTTTCTCCTTTGCCTCTGCATTCGGTGTTGTTTCAGAATCAGGCGCGTGAACATCATCCTTTAATCCTTTAATATCTTTAAAAGGCGCTGCCTTTTCAGGCTTTGCTGCAGGCGCCTCCTGAAGATGCTCCTCAGAAAAGATAATAAATTCAGGAAGGCGTATGATAACCTTTTCCCTTTCTTCCTCTGCGTATGCTAAATATACGCTGATTAAGAGTATAGAAACTGTTATGGCGAGAAATAATTTTATAGCCTTCATTCTCATTTTAAAATTTTCAATTTGCAATTTACACTTTTCAATTCTTGCTTGCTCCCCTTGCCTTTAATACCTTCAGCCTTTCCTCTGCAAAGGCCTTTAAATCCTTGTCCTCCAATATCTCAAGCGCCTTTTGATATGCTGTCCTGGCATCATCCAACAGCTTCATTCTTTCCTTATTTATCCCGATCTTTACATAGGCAAGGGATAGCCATGCATTGTCTGAAATACCGTAGCTGATGATCTTCTCAAAGGCTGCTATTGCACCATTATAATTCTCTCTTGCTGCCTCTGATTCACCAAGATAGTAGCTTGCCTCTGTTTTTATCTCTTTGATCTCTGATTCCTGTGCTCTTTCAAAATGGAGGCTTGCCTTTGCATATTCCTTTTTCTGGATATACAATTTGCCAAGTTCCAAGTGCGCATCAATTGCAATCCTCTCCTTTGGATATTTCTCAACCAATTTTTGAAATGCCTTCAGGGCGTCATTGCTTTTAGAGAGTTTTAGATTTATATTGCCTGCCCTGAAGAGCGCTGCTGGAATCAGCTCGCTGTCAGGATATTTTGATATAAGCATATTGAATGAGGCAATCGCTGCTTTTAATGCATTGCTCTTGTATTCGCACCATGCAACGCCATTTAATGCATCGTCTGATAAAGGATGTTCTGGCATCAGGTCATAAAATCTTTTGTAGTATGTCTTTGCCTCTTTGTAGTTTTCTAAATTAAAGAGCGCCTCTCCTGCCCAGTAATAGGACTCATTTTTAAATTTGCTCTCAGGAAACCTCTGCGGGAAGTTTATGAACTCCTCTGCTGCCTCTTTGTATTTGCCCATTTTTATATAGCTCTCGCCTAATGTAAAGAGCGCGGCATCAGCATTTTTATCAATCTCCTTTGTTGAGGACAAAAGCTGGAATATCTTAACAGCCTCATTCTGATTGTCTGATTTCAGATAGACCTCACCCAGTCTTATGAGGACTATCTGATAAAGGCTGCTCTTCGGGTATCTTTCTAAAAAACCCATAAATACCTTTATCGCAAGCTGGTATTCCTTCATCTGCATGTAGCAGACGCCGAGCAGATGCGTAACCTCTTCTGCCTTTTTGTTTTTCGGGTATTCAGCAAGGAATCTGTTAAAGGCTAATGCAGCTACATCCCAGAGCTTGTCTTCATAAGCGCCTGCCCCAACAATGAAAAGCTTGCCCTCCGGGCTTAGCCCCCCGCCATGCGCGCTTGCACCTGATATTAAGATTAATGAGATTAAGGCAGACAAGAGGAATATTCTTTTTACTGCCATTTTAAATTGCATTACCAATCCCCGCATATAAGAGTATACCGAAACCGCCTCTTGTGTCAAGGCAACAGGCGTATTTGGAAAAAAATTGACTTTTATATGCTATATTGCTATATTTTTTTATATATTTGAGAAATATAGACGGTTAACTGATATAAATAAAATATAAAAAAATAGCGCTTGGGAGGAGAGAATGCTTAAAGAAACATCAAAAATCTGGATGGACGGAAAATTTGTTGATTGGAAGGATGCGAAGATACATGTCTTAACGCATACCCTTCACTATGGTCTGGGGGTCTTTGAAGGGATTCGCTGCTACAAAAGGGGGGACGGCTCAGTTATATTCAGATTAAAGGAGCATGTAGACAGGCTCTTTTCTTCTGCACACATCTGCCACATGAAGATACCATTCACAAGAGAGGAGATTCAGGAGGCAATAAAAGAGACTGTCCGTATAAATAAGCTTGAGGAGTGCTACATAAGGCCAATTGCATACATCGGCTACGGTGATATGGGGCTATTCGTAAAGAGCAATCCAATATGCGTTGCTGTTGCTGCATGGCCGTGGGGCACATATCTCGGTGAGGAGGGAATAAAGAAAGGGATTCGTGCAAAGGTTTCATCTATCAACAGGCATCATGTGAATATAAGTATGACCCGTGCAAAGGTCTGCGGCTATTATGTGAACTCACAGCTTGCAAAGAGAGAGGTCGTAACAGACGGCTATGATGAGGCAATAATGCTTGATACAGACGGCTATGTATCAGAAGGGCCGGGAGAGAATATTTTTATTGTGAGAAATAATGTCTTAAAGACCACACCTCTTACATCAATACTTGAAGGAATTACAAGGGACAGCATTATACAGCTTGCAAAAGAAAAAGGTATTACAGTTGTTGAGGCAAGGTTTACAAGGGATGAGCTTTATATAGAGATAACGCCAATCCGCGAGATTGACAACAGGCAGGTCGGTGCAGGAAAGCCCGGGCCTATTACAACAACGCTTCAATCTGCGTTTTTTGATATTGTCCGCGGCAGTGATAAGAAGCACAAAGACTGGCTGGCGTATATTTAACGGCTTCGTAAAAAAATTGAAACGGAGATGCGGAGAATCGGGGAAGTTGTAAATTAAAGATATTATGTTACAAACCACAAGGCGAGAAAAACTAAAGAAATTAGCAGAGGAGTTCAATCTTGACCTGATTGTCCTTTTCAGGCTTGAGAAGGGCCTCCCCTGCAAAAAGAATGACCTTGATATTGCAATACGCTGTATTAAAAGCTCCAAAAAGGAATGCAGCGAAAAATGGGATATGGGATTGGCAAAGGCAATGGCTGAGATATTCAATAAATCCCGCATCCAAATCTATCAGATAGAAAATGCCGACCCCTTCCTGCTCTTTGAGATCGCCTATGACGGGGTGTCCATCTATGAAAGGTCACCTGAGACATACGCAGCCTTCCAGTCATGGGCGCTGGACAAATTCAAAAAGGCAGAGGCAACACTAAAGCAGGCTATGTCAGGCCTGTAAATATTACCCCATAATTAATAAATCCTTGTAGGCACGGTTTAAACCGTGCCTACAATTAGATAACTGGGTTTGACTTACCTTCATTATTCCAGTAATATGTATCCATGTCAAAACCAACGCTCTATCTGATTGACGGCAATTCATACATCTACCGCGCATATCATGCCATAAGGAGCCTTGCTACATCTAAAGGTCTTCCTACAAATGCAATCTATGGCTTTACAAATATGCTCTTAAAGATTGTTAAGGAGAAGAAGCCCGATTATCTTGCAATTGCCTTTGATGCAAAAGGGCCAACAAAAAGGCACATTGAATATGAACAATACAAGGCGCATCGGCCTGAGATGCCAAAGGACTTGGTTCCGCAGATACCATATATACATAAGCTGGTGGAGGCATTTAATATCCCAGCCATTTTAATGGAGGGCTATGAGGCAGATGATATCATAGGCACAATCTCAAAGAAGATGGAAAAGGACTTTGATGTGGTTATTGTAACAGGCGACAAGGACATGCTCCAGCTTATTACACAGAATATTAAAATCTACGACACGCTAAAAGATAAGGTCTATGAAGAAAAGGATGTAGTAGAGCGGTTTGGTGTTGCGCCTGATAAGGTAGTAGAGGTAATGGGCCTGATGGGTGATGCATCTGATAATATTCCAGGTGTGCATGGCATTGGAGAAAAGACCGCAACTGCCCTGATAGCAGAGTTTGGAAGCATTGAGAATCTTCTTTCTAATATTGATAAGCTCAAAAAAACCAAACTTGCAGAGACATTAAAAGGCTCTGCTGAAATTGCAAGGCTTAGCAGGGAGCTTGCAACTATTATATTAGACTGCCCTGTTGAAATGAATCTTGATAAATATAAAAAGAAGGAGCCGAATAATGCGCTCCTGCTCAGCCTTTTAAGAGAGCTGGAGTTTACAAGCCTGTTAAAGCAGATGTCAGGTGAAGCGTCCTCATTAGAGAATAAAAGATACTCAACTGTATTAAAAGAGGATGCCCTTCTTCAATTAATAAAAAAGATAAAAGAAAAAGGCGAGCTAAGCATTGATACAGAGACAACAAGCGAAGACCCAATGCTTGCAGAGATTGTCGGCGTATCAATCTCAATGGAAAAGGACGAGGGGTTTTATATCCCTGTCAGCCACCGCTATCTTGGCGCGCCAGAACAGCTCAAACATGAATGGGTATTGAGTCAGATTAAACCACTTCTTGAGGATGATAAGATAAAAAAATTCGGGCAGAATATTAAGTATGAGATTATTATATTCAAAAATCATGGAATAGACTTATTAGCCGTTTCATTTGACACAATGGTTGCATCCTATCTGTTAAATCCAAACAAATACAACCACGGCCTTGATAATATTGCCCTTGAGTATCTGAATCACATTATGACAACATACAAGGATGTTACAGGCTCTGGCAAGGGGCAGAAGAATTTCAGCGAGGTGGATATTGAGACAGCAGCTAATTACTCCTGCGAGGATGCAGACATAACATATCAGCTTACAAAACTGCTCAATCCGATGCTAAAAGAGCAGGGTCTTGAAAGCCTTTTTTATGATGTTGAGCTGCCGCTCATTTCAGTACTTGCAAGGATAGAGATGAATGGCGTTAAGGTTGATACGGATTTCCTGAACAGCTTGTCCAAAGAGGTTGACGCGCAATTAAATGTTCTTATTAAAAGGATATATTCAATTGCTGGCGGAGAGTTTAATATCAACTCGCCAAAACAATTATCTGAAGTCCTCTTTACAAGGCTCGGCTTAAAGCCAGTAAAAAAGACAAAGACAGGACATTCAACAGATGAAGAGGTGCTTACAACACTTGCAAGCCAGCATGAGCTTCCAAAGGAGCTTTTGAATTACAGGCAGCTTACAAAATTAAAATCAACATATATTGACGCCCTGCCAAAGATGGTTCATCCGAAGACAAAGAGGATACACACATCTTTAAACCAGACAGTAACATCAACAGGAAGGCTCTCAAGCAGCGAGCCCAATCTGCAAAACATACCTATACGCACAGAGCTCGGCAAGAGGATAAGGGAGGCTTTTGTTGCAGAGAAGGGCAATATCCTTCTTTCAGCAGACTATTCACAGATAGAGCTTAGAATCCTTGCCCATCTTTCAGGCGATGAGGTCTTGATAGATGCCTTTAAGAGGGATGAGGATATCCATACGAGGACAGCAGTAGAGTTATTCGGTGTAGCACCTGATAAGATTGATTCAAACATGAGAAGATTTGCAAAGACAGTAAATTTTGGTATTGTCTATGGCATGAGCCCTTACGGCCTTTCTGCTGATTTAGGCATCCCTGTTGATGAGGCAAAGGCATACATAGACAATTATTTTGTCCATTACAAAGGTGTAAAGGAATTTATTGATAAGACAGTTGCAGAGGCAAAGGAAAAAGGATATGTAACAACAATACTGAATAGAAAACGCCATATACCTGAGTTAATAAGCGCTAATGGCGCTACAAGAAATTTTGGCGAAAGGATGGCTGTAAATACGCCAATCCAGGGAAGCGCTGCTGATTTAATAAAGATGGCAATGATTAACATTGATAAGAGGCTTGAAAGAGAAGGCCTGAAATCTATAATGATACTTCAGGTGCATGATGAGCTTGTCTTTGAGGTGACAGGGAATGAGATTGAGATTATGAAGGGGCTTGTTAAGAAAGAGATGGAAAATGTAATGCCAATGGTTGTGCCGATAAAGGTTGATATTGGAACAGGCAAGAACTGGAGAGAGGCAGGGTAGAAGAAAATTAAAAATGAAAAATGAAAAATTTAAAATTAAGGCAAAGGAATTTTTTGCTTATTTAATAAAGAATATCAAAAAAGCCAACAAGACAAAACTCTTTCTTTACTCTGCCATAGGATTCTCTTTTATAATCTTTATCTATGCAGCCTTTTTATACTTTATTGTAACAGACAAGTTTGAGGGAAAGAAGTGGGCGCTTCCTTCAAAAATCTATTCTGATTCTCTTACACTCTACCCCGGAATAGATATAAATTCTATTGACCTTGCAGGAAGGCTCAAAAGGCTTAATTACCACAGAGTATTGGCGGAGCCAAAGCAGGGTGAATACAGGCAGGAAGGGAATATAATTGATATATATCTTCACAACTTTGTTTATCCAAATAAACCGTTTAATGGCTTCCCCATTCGGCTCTATTTAAAGAATACGCAGATTGAAAAGATGGAGAATTATCAGACAAAAGAAGAAATCTTTTCAATTGAGATAGAGCCAGAGCTTATCACTGCCATATTTGAAGGCGGATGGCAGGAAAGGAATCTTGTAAAGCTCTCTGCTGTTCCAAAATATCTTACTGATGCAATAGTAACAATAGAAGACAGACGGTTCTATGAGCATTTTGGCATTGATTTGCGAAGCATTGCAAGGGCAATTCTTGCGAACATAAAGAATATCGGCGTGTCGCAGGGTGGGAGCACAATCACGCAGCAGCTTGTTAAAAATATGTTTCTTTCGCATAAAAGGACATTCTGGCGCAAGATTAACGAGGCTGTAATGGCTGTTATTCTTGATGCACGGTATTCAAAAGAGGAAATCCTTGAGGCATATATAAATGAAATCTATCTTGGACAAAGAGGCTCTGTCGGCATATTCGGATTTGGCGAGGCAGCAAGATTCTATTTTTCAAAAGAGGTTTCTCAACTGACATTGGCAGAGTCAGCGCTTTTATCAGGCCTGATAAGGTCGCCCAACAGCTATTCCCCTTATGTAAATGTCAATAAGGCGAGGACAAGGAGAAATCTTGTGCTAAGCAAATTGCTGGAAAAGGATAAGATTACCAATGATGAATATAAAACAGCGCTGTCAGAGCAGATTCTAATGAGGGAGTATCAGATTAAGGATAATGACGCGCCATATTTTGTTGACTATGTGAGGAAGCAGCTTCAGGAGAATTATCCAGAGTCCGTGTTGACAAGCGAGGGTCTCCAGATATTCACTACCCTTGACCCAAATCTTCAGAGGGCAGGGGAGAGGGCACTAAAGAGCGGGCTTGCTGAGCTGGAAAGGAAGTACCCGTCTCTTAAGAGAAAAGAGCATGATGAGTCTCTGCAGGGCGCGATTCTTGTTATCCAGCCTCAGACAGGATACATTAAAGCAATGCTTGGAGGCAGGGACTACAAGATAACCCAGTTCAACAGAATAACGCAGGCAAAGAGACAGCCTGGCTCTGTGTTCAAGCCTGTAGTCTATCTTACAGCGCTTATGCCAATGCCTGACGGCAAGCCCAAATTTACACCATCATCAATAATTGACGACTCGCCTGTTACAATAAATTTTGATTTGACAACAAAGACTGGAGCCCCCAGAATTATGACAAGAAATATTACGGCAATGTTACCTTGAGGACAGCCCTTGAAAAATCGCTTAATGCATCCACTGTAAAGATTGCACAGGAGACAGGTATAGAAAATATTATCTCAACTGCAAAGGCGCTGGGTATAGAAAGCCCTTTGCAAAATATCCCGTCTATTGCATTGGGGACAATAGAGCTTACACCTCTTGAGATTGGCGTTGCATATTCTACTATTGCAAACAGCGGGATAAGGCCTGTTCCAATATCTATCAAGGATGTTATTGATAAGGAAGGAAATGTAATTGAAAAAAAGGCTCTTGAGATGGAAAAGGCGGCATCTCCTCAGGCAGCATTTGTTCTTACACATCTTTTAAAAGGCGTGATAGACAATGGCACAGCAGCGGCAGTAAGGCAGATGGGTTTTAACAGGCCAGCAGCAGGAAAGACAGGCACAACAAGCGATTATAAGGATGCATGGTTTGTCGGGTATACGCCAGAGCTTTTATCCATCGTATGGCTCGGCTTTGACCAGAAGGATGTTTTAAATCTCTCTGGCTCTCAGGCAGCGCTTCCAATATGGACAGACTTTATGAAAAGCGCGCTTGGCAATTTAGAAAAATCTAATTTTCTTCCACCGCAGGGCATTGTCTTTAAAAAGGTGGACAGAAAGAGCGGACTTCTATCAAACAGCTCCTGCCCTGATTCAGTTGAAGAGGCATTCATTGAAGGCACAGAGCCAAAAGAGGAATGTTCAGGAGAAAAAGGCGGCATAATAAAATGGTTCAAGGGGATATTTGAGAAAAAGGAAAAGGAATAATAATTTTTAAAGAAATCCTTTCAGCCATTTAAAACAATCCCATCTGTTTTTCTTTTTTAGTCTTTATCCTATCAGGGACAAATCTACTTTCAATTAGAGATTCGGGAATTTCCCTGATAAATGGAGACGGCTCCGGTGTGAGCCTCTGGCCATACAAAAATCTGTTTCTTGCGCGTATTAGAAAAAGCTTCTCCCTTGCCCTTGTCATGCCAACATAAAAAAGCCTTCGTTCCTCTTCAATATCAACCTCCTTAGAAGCCTTCTCCGTTACAGGCAAATCTCCATGCAAATCACACTCTCTCTTAATGTATGAGCTTCTAACGGGGTCAACATTATCTTTTTTTATGGCATAAGGGATCATGCCCTTCTCAACGCCTGCAATAAACACAACCCTATACTCAAGTCCCTTTGCCATGTGCAGGGTCAGAAGCGTAACTGCCTCTGCCCTTGGGTCAAAGATATCCGATGGCGTTAAAAGTTTTTCCTCCAGCGAGGCTTGTTCATGTGCAGAAATGTCTCCCACAGGTGTAATGACAGACTTCATATACAAGATGGTATCTTCAATCTCCCGGCTCTGCTTTGAGATGCCCCTGCCTATAACCTGATATGGGACACCTGATGCAAGAAATGCATTCTCTATAGCCCTTGCCTGTGCATTGGTTCTATAGATTACTGCAAAATCAGAGAAGGCATAAGAGTCTGCGGTAGGTGTTTTCTCACCTTTGTTCAAATCACTTGAATATAACTGATAATGACTTGTTCCTCCAATCCGCTTTTCTATCTCATTCACAATTATTTCACCCTCTGCCTTATCATCAGGGGCTGAGATAATCGTTATTGCTGTGCCCCTTTCCTTTATCGGATGAAGTTTCTTATCTATCCTTTTCAGGTTGTTTTTTATCATCGCACCAGAGGCACTCACTATTATGCCTGTTGAACGATAATTCTCAGTCAATGTGATTCTCTTTGTATCTTTAAAGTCCTTTTCAAAATCCAAAAAGTTCTCCATATCAGCACCCCTGAAGGCATATATTGCCTGGTCAGAGTCGCCAATAACACAGAGATTGCCGGTATCTGGTGTAAGAAGCCTTAAAAGTCTGTACTGTGCAGGATTTATATCCTGATATTCATCAACCATGATGTAGTTAAATCTATTTTTGTATTTTGAGGGGATATTTGAATGTAGATTACTTAGCATCTCTATTGGTTTTAAAATCAGGTCATCAAAATCAAGGGCAGATTTCTCAATAAGTGCAGATTGATAATTCTCATAAATCTTCCCTATCTCATCATTAGCATCTTCAAGAAAATTTTTAACCTTTG
Organism: Nitrospirota bacterium; assembly: GCA_016214425.1. Taxonomy (GTDB): domain Bacteria; phylum Nitrospirota; class CAKKRA01; order 9FT-COMBO-42-15; family 9FT-COMBO-42-15; genus 9FT-COMBO-42-15. The sequence continues at coordinate 535 of JACRON010000133.1, read as the reverse complement.
AAATTCTTTCTATTGCCTCCTGTGGTTTTATGTTTGTATCTTTTAAAAGAGGCTTAATTAGGCTTATTTGTTCATCCCTGTTGTAAAGCACAAAATTATCTGAAAGGGCATCCTTTATTATCTTAAGGCCAAGCAGATGAAATGTGCCGATGAAGATATTGCCAGAATTATTTCCCAAAAGTGCATCTGCCCTTTCCTTCATCTCCCTCGCAGATCGGTTGGTGAAGGTAACAGCAAGGATGGTTTCTGGTTTTACTCCTTGCTGGATAAGATATGCAATTCTTCTGACAATGGTGAGAGTCTTTCCTGTGCCAGGGCCTGCAACAATCAGCACAGGTCCTTCAGCAGCAGCAACAGCCATTTTCTGGGATTCATTTAAGCCTTCAAATATGCAGGATGTGGTTGGCATATTCCTCAAGTTAAAACAACGTTCTCTGGCCCTTGATTTCTTCCCTCTCCACCTTTTCAAAGATTTTTACCTTCCCATATTCTCCGTCAAAGCCAGGCTTGATGTGCACTTCACCTTTTCGCGTCC
>JACRON010000097.1 GCA_016214425.1 Nitrospirota bacterium | reverse complement strand
TCTTTCCCGGAATGCTCGGATCAGCGCTCATTACCTCTACCTCTCCCTCAAGGCATATAAAGGTTGCAAACAACTTTCCTGCAAGCCTTCCCACCTCTGAAAGTATAATCGTCCCCCTTGCTGCTGCCACCGCAGTGGGTGTGTGTATTTCAAACCTGGCCTTGCCGACAATAGACCGCATCTTTCCGTCAAGGAGGTTGAAGATTGATTTTCCTCCCTTATCCTTGCTGTAGATGTATTCCTTTATAGCTACCCTTGAACTCTCTCCAAGTGTCAATATGCTGTCATCTACAAAGCGCATCTTTAACCTTGATGCCTTCATGGTTGATACTGTGTCTTTTAAAAGGAGGCCCTGATTTTTCTTTGCTGTTATCTTTTTCTTATCCCTCTCTACAACTGCCTTGCCTTTAAGGGCAAGAATTTTGCCGATGTTTTCCTCTGCAAAGGCAGCGGTGGAAAGGCTAATGATAAGCGTGATAAACAAAGGGATTAAATGCCATTTGAACATTAAAACCTCGCATTTACAAACAGGCTTGTTATCGCCCTCTTGTAATCATAGGCAGTAATATTTGAATCATTATCAATATACAACTGCCCGATGGTTATGCTGAATATATCTGTCAGCTCCTTTGTCAATGATGCTGAATATGTATAGACATTGTCCTTTCTCTTTGTGCCAGAGAAAGGGTCTATCCCATCATAATTTCTGTTGTAATATTCACCATAGAGGTCAAGGAGAATTCTGTAGGGCAGGCTGATTCTGAAATTTATAAAACCCTTGTGGCCGTCATAGTCCCAGTATGTCTTCTTTGTTATGTCCTTGTCATAGGAATAGCCGAGTTTAGTCAGAACAAATTTGAAAGGGATGTCCTGTGCTATGCCGACAAGATGAGTCGTCCCTGTCCTGTCTGAATTGCTTGGAAAGAGACTGCTGTCCATAAAATACCTGTATCTGTACCTGTATTCCACTGTTGTATAAAAACCCTTGCCCTCTGAGATGACTAATGAAGGGGATACTGCATGCGCATAGTCATAGCCGTGTCCGCTCTCCCAGCCGACAAACACATATTCAAAGGAGTAGTCGCCTTTAACAGCCAATAAAGGCGAGATAGTATATGAGCCTTTTAAATCCAAAAGGTGATATGATATATTAAAATCATCAAGCCTGCTGTGCAGGCTCTGATAGAGGTTATAGCCGACCGAACCTTCAGCATTCTGTATTGATAGGAAATTGTATCTGCTGTTTATATTGAATACAGCGCGCCAGTCCGCCTTTCTTGAAATCCCCTGAGGCAGGGGCGTGTCATTCGGATTAAGGCTGACATTGCTGTCATATTGGCCTCCGAGCGAGATATCCACTGCCCACCGCTTTTTGCCAACCCCCTCATCCTTTGCAAGAGCAAGATGCTCCTCTGCAACCTCTTTTAGCTCAGCGTCATCCGATGCCTTTATTGCCTTCTCAAGATAAGCCTTTGCCTCATTGTATTTTGAATTATTAATATAATGTATGCCGAGCTCAAGGTTTGCCCGCGGGTCATCTAAGTTAAGGTAGAGCGCCTTTCTCAGCATTGCCTCTGCCTCTTTATCATTCATACGGCTGAGGGCAATGCCGAGATAAAGGATCCCCTTGAAATCATCAGGTTTTTCCTTAAGGGCAAGCCTGAATTCCTTTATTGCATCAGTATAATTATTTTCCTCAATATGCGATATGCCCTTTGCTATGTGCTGTTCGTAGGCTGCCTCAGAGGCATGGGCAACAGATGAAAAGATGAGTGCAAGTAAAAAGACTGATTGAATAAAATATCCCACCCTTTTCCCTCCTGTGGCTCAAATATTATAGCAGAAGGATTTTTTTGTCAACTTTAAAACATTCTTGATAAAGATGCTGACTTTATGCTATGTTAGATGTATTATTTCCTTCTAACCCTTTGCAAAAGGACATTTATGACAGATGGCTTTTGGTTTGAGGTAATCCTGATTCTTTTTCTTATACTTTTAAATGGCTTCTTTTCTGGCGCAGAGATAGCAATAATCAGCGCCAGAAGAAGCCGCATCAAGCAGCTTGTTGAGGAAGGCAATAAGAAAGCAATCAGGGTGCACAAGCTTCAAAGCGAACCAGAAAGATTTCTCGCCACAATTCAGGTTGGCATTACAGTAGTCGGCGCCCTTGCCGGTGCAGTAGGCGGCGTTACTGCCATTGAGATAATCAAGCCAATAATTCAGCAGGCGCCGTATAAGTTTATAAGCAATGTTAGCGAGCCGATTGCTATTGGTATAGTTGTTGTAATAATATCCTATCTTACGCTGATATTGGGAGAGCTCCTGCCAAAGTCACTCGGCTTAAGGTATTCAGAGAAAATAGCCTTCTGGTCAGCAGCGCCTATAGAATCCCTTTCTAAGATTTCTGCCTATCTTATAAAATTTCTCACTTCATCAACAAATATCTTTCTGCTTCCTTTTGGCAAAAAGGGTATACCTGCGGAGCCCTTTGTATCAGAGGAGGAGATTATGCTTATAATCCGTGAGGGAAGGGAGAGGGGCATCTTTGACCAGACTGAGCAGGAGCTTATAAAGAGTGTTTTTGAGTTTACAGATACCTCTGTAAAAGAGGTAATGGTCCCCAAACCAAGGATAGCTTCTATACAGATTACTATGTCTGCAAAGGAGATATTTAACATAATCTCTGAAAATAGATTCTCCCGGTATCCAGTCTATAGAAAGACCATTGATGATATTGTTGGAATATTAAATGTCAAGGACCTCCTTGAGGTGCTCAAAGACGGAAGGGAGATAAAAGTAAGCGAACTTTTAAGGCCTATTTACTTTGTTCCTGAGACAAAAAAGGTGAGCCAGCTCTTAAAAGAGCTCCAGAAGAGAAGGATGCAGATGGCAGTTGTGCTAGATGAATATGGCGTTGTTGAGGGACTTGTAACAACAGAGGACTTAGTTGAGGAGATTGTTGGCGAAATAGAGGACGAATATGATATACAGGAAAAACCTATAGAAAGGCTTAATGACGGCTCTCTGGTAATTGACGCATCATTAACTATCAGGGACTTGAAGGACCAGCATGCACTCGCACTTCCTGAATCAGCAGACTTTGAAACACTCGCAGGATTCATGCTCTCACAGCTCCAGAGGATCCCAAAGGGCGGAGAGATAATACAGTACGGTGATTATAAATTTACCATAGTTGATATGGAGGACAGAAGAATCGCAAGGGTCAAGGCGGAGAAGGTGAAAAAGTAATATGTCTACATTAATACCTATAAACTCCATAGATTTGCAGAAGGATCTGGATGACAGCGGATTAGACCTTCTTCTTGATAAGCTCTTTTTTGACAAGGGCTATGACTTCAGGGGCTATAAAAAGACAAGCATAAGAAGGCGCATCAAAAGACGGATGCACTTAAATAATATTAGCGCCTACGAAAAATATATGGAGCTCCTTGATTCATCGCCTGTTGAATATCAGAGGCTCTTTGACGACCTCACAATAAGGGTCACAGGCTTTTTCAGGGATATCTATCCGTTTTATGTAATACGGAGCAGGATTATACCTGATATTATTAATAATAATTCCCATAACCCCCCTTTAGTTCCCCCCTTGCCAAGAGGGGATACAGAGGGGTTAAAGGGGGATGAAGAGGGATTAAATAATGAAATAAGGATATGGTGTCCTGGATGCGCAACAGGAGAGGAGCCGTATTCTATCGGCATGCTGCTGTCTGATGTCCTAAAAGATGATATCGCCAAATTTAACATAAAGATCTTTGGAACTGATATAAATGAAACAGCATTAGAGAGTGCAAGGCTCGGTATATACGATTCATCAGCCTTTAAGGAGATGAAAGAGGAATACAAAAACAGGCATTTCTTTTTAGTGGGGAGCAAATACAGGATAAAATATTCTGTCAGGCAATTAGTGAGATACGGCATCCACAGCCTTGTAAGACACACACCCATATCTCATCTTGACATCCTCCTCTGCAGGAATGTCCTTATATATTTTGACAGAGGCCTTCAGGAGAAGGCGCTCAGGGATTTCTATTATGCCTTAAAGCCAAACGGTTATCTTATTTTGGGGAAATCAGAGGTTATCATCAGCGAGTTCAGGGATGTTTTTAAGGAGATAGACCGCGAAGCAAGGATTTATCAAAAGAAAGGATAATTGATGAAGACATCAACAAAATTCATTATTACTTTCCTTGTTATTATCCTGCTGCCAATGGCGTTTCTTGCTTTCCTTTCAAACAGCCTTATAAATAAAAGGATAGAGAGGTCTGTTCAGGAGGCAATAAATGATAAGCTCAAGGCAGCATGGCTTCAGTATGACGAAAGGTCAGGACAGATGAAGATGGGAATGCTTCAGGCTGCTAATTCCTATGGCTTTGTTGATGCAGTAAAAAAGAAGAATACAGATTGCCTATCACATCAATGGACTTATTGAAAAGGCTGTTGGCACACGAATGCCTGTTGTCTCCACAGAGATAGTCTCAAGAGACTTTCTGCTTAAAGAAGACAAGAGGCTTGCTGAACAGGCGCATATAAAGGCGATACAGGGTGTGGAAAAGGATGAGTATAACCGCAAAATAATGGATGAAGAAAACGGCATGGTGGTTATTGTTGTTGTTCCTGTTATAGATAAATCAGACAATGTAATCGGTGCAATAGTTGCAGGCGACCTGTTAAACAATGACAGCTATATTCCTGATGCACTGGAGGAGAGGTTTCCGGGGCTTTTGTCAACAATTGCCCATGACGGAATGAGGATAGCCACAAATATCAAAGGAAAAGACGGCGTCCGTTCCACTGGAACGCTCCTGCCGCAAATGGTTATGGATAATATTAATATGTGGAAAGAGTATACAGGAAAGACATATCTGCTTGATAAAGAATATTTTACTGCCTTCCATCCCATTAAAAACAATAAGGGCGAAGTAATCGGCTCCATCTTTGTCGGCCTCCCGGAAAAATCCTTTACAGAAATCAGGCATGAAAATTTAAGGGCAATTACCTTTGCAGCTATTTTTGGAAGCGTTGTTGCATTGGCCATTGCATTTATTATCACACAGAGGATTACAAAGCCCCTCAAACTGCTATCTTCAGGTATAAAGGAGGTTGAAAAGGGCAATTGGAATATCAGGATACCAGTTGCTGACAAAGACAAAACAGAAGATGAGCTGACAAGACTTACCTTGACCTTTAATGATATGGTTAAGGCATTAAAGATTCAGATAGAGGAGACAGGACTGCTTCTGAAGAGCCTTGAAGAAAAAAATAGCGACCTCTTAAGAACAAACAGGGAGCTTCAGTCATCAAAGGAGCAGCTTGAGGTTGCTTACGAAGAGGCGCAGACACAGAGCGAGGAGCTGGAATCTGCAAATGAGGAGCTGCGGATACTGAATGAAGACCTTGATAAAAAGACAAAGGAGCTCCTTGATGTAAACAAACGGTTAAAAATAGAGGAGGAGTCTGCGAGCAGGACAAAGAATGAGCTTCAGTCAATCTTTGACGGCATACAGGACAATATTCTGTTTTTTGATTTAGACTACAATATCATAAAGGCAAATACAGCCTTTTTAAATAAACTTCATGTTGACAAAAAAGACATCTCAACGAAAAAGTGCTATCAGCTCTTGCAAAAGAGGGACACGCCCTGCGAGGTTTGCGCTGTAAGAGACACATACAACAGCAGAGCAACCACCTTTAGGGAGGAAAGGGTCTCCGGCGAAAAGATAATACAAAAGTTTGCATTTCCTGTAAAGAACAATAACGGCGCGCTAACAGGCGTGGTTGAGCATGTAAAGGATGTGACTGAGCAGAGGATGCTTGAACAGCAGTTGATTCAGGCAGAAAAGCTTACATCCCTCGGCGAGATGCTCTCAGGCATTGCCCATGAGCTGAACAATCCTTTAACAGGCATCATCGGCTTTTCAGAATTGATATTGGAAAAAAGCCATTCGGCAGATATTAAAAACAGCATGGTAAAGATAAATAATGAGGCAATAAGATGCAAAAAGATTGTTCAGAATCTCCTGACCTTTGCAAGGAGGCATGCGCCTGAAAGAGAATATGTAAATATCAATGATATAATACACATGGCGCTGGAGATGAGGGAGTATGAACTTAATGTAAATAATATAAAGGTTGTAACGAGCCTTGACATGAATCTTTCAATGACAATAGCTGATTCATTTCAGATGCAGCAGGTCTTTTTAAATATTATAAACAATGCCCAGCATGCAATGACAGAGCATGAAGGCAAGGGGATGCTGACCATTGGCACCTTTTATAAAAATGATATTATTACAATAAGATTCTCTGATACAGGGCCAGGCATTGCACCCGAGAACCTCAACAGGATATTTGACCCCTTTTTTACAACAAAGGGGGTGGGCAAGGGAACAGGCCTTGGGCTTTCCATATCCTACGGCATTATAAAAGAGCATGGAGGAAGAATATCTGTTGCAAGCAAACCCGGGGAAGGCACGACATTTATAATTGAACTTCCTGTTATTAAGGCTGAGGCCGCAGTCTCAAAAGATGCAGTTATAAAGGATAAGAAAAAGGAGACAGTGAAGACAACAAGGAAGGGGAATATTATTGTTGTTGATGACGAGCCTGTGATTCTGGAGCTGGTAAAGGAGATACTTGTCAAAGATGGCCATCATGTAGATACAGCAACAAGCGGTAAAGCGGCGCTCAAACTGATTAAAGAAAAAGCATATGATTTGCTTATAAGCGATGTTAAGATGCCTGATATGAGCGGCATAGAGCTTTTAAGCAAAATAAAAAAGAGTAACCCTAAACTTGCAAAGAGGGTTATAATGGCAACAGGCGACAGCGCTGCAGCAGATATTAAAGACATCAGCTATCTCCCCAAGCCTTTTACAGTAGGCAAGCTGAAGAGGGCTGTTGCAGAGGCATTGGGGGAAAAGCACTAAATTCTAAATCCAAAATTCTAAATAAATTCAAATGACAAAAATTCAAAAATGTTTTTATTATAAGAGTCCTTGTTACTCCTTCAAGTATACCGATATTTGTCGGAGCCGTAATAAGTGTCCTGTTCTTTACAATAAAAATATTGCAAATCGTGCCTTCTGCTACATATCCCTCTATGGTAAGCATTATTGCCTCATAAGCCTTCTTTTTTAATGACTCTATCTTTGCGAGTATATTGTTTAAAAAATTTGTTGCCTTTATCTTTGGGTTCAATGCCATCGGATGATTCCTTCTGATATTCACAACTGCAACATGCACGCCCTTTTGATAATACTCTTTTGGATGGCCGTGAAACTCCTTTGGTATAATAACAACAGTAGGCTTGGGACATAATGCAGGGTCCAACCCTATATCGCCGTATCCCCTTGTAATCTGGATGCGCAGGTATGCCTCTTTAAGATTATTTGCCTTTAATGTTTTGTAAAGGGCTGCCGCAATCTGCTGTTTTGTAAGAGGCATCTTAAGCCCTGTCATCCTTGCTGACTGAAAGAATCTTTTAATATGCTCATCTATCTTGAAGATTTTCCTGTTATAGACCATTAATGTTTCGTATATGCCGTCACCATATAAAAAGCCGTGGTCAAAAACAGACACAAGCGCTTTTTCTTCTGGTACAATTTTCCCGTTTAAGTAGACCTTCATTCCTCTTTAAACCTCCTTAAATTTCTTCCCAAGCTCCTTTAATGTTCTAAACACAGCCCTTGCATCTGCCTCCTGCATAGAGCCTGTTCCGCAGCTTGGTGTAATCAGACATTGCTTTAACAGCAGCTCCTTTGAAAAGGCATTAGTAGTAATAAGCTGCTTCATATCATTTGTCATCTTATTGAAAAGGGAGTCTGCTGATTCCTTTCTGACAGCCTCGCTCGTTGGCACAATCCCCCATGCAAGGAACCCGCCCCTTTTTAAAAAGACGCTTATCTCATTCGGATAAATGGCAATGGACTTTGTAAAAAGATAGGCGTCAAAATTTATGATGTCTATTTTCGTTGACGCAATTATTGACCAGTCTGTATTCCCGCAGCAATGTATGCCAGAGACTGCGCCAGCCTTTTGAACGGCATCAATTACCTCATTTAACAGCCTTATTACATCCTCCCTTGTCAAACCAAGATATGTAGATGAACCAAAGGCAGAGAGTATGGGTTCATCAATAAAAATGACGGCCTTATCAGCGTATTTTTGCAGCTCCTTAACCTGCCATACTGCCTTTTGGGAAATGGCCTTTACAATAACATCAAGCATATCTGTATCATAATATATTGGCCTTTTATTCTGGTCAGAAATGCTAAGGCTGAAAGTAAGCGGCCCTGTTACATGGCCCTTAAGATATTCAAATCTTCTTTTTTGCCTCTCAAGCTCATCAATAAAAAAATAAAAACCAGGCGCATACTCCTTTGAAAGGGCAAAGTCATAAGGATTCTCTTTTAGATATTTTTCGTAAAAGGCGTAAATCTTGTCTGCCTTGTCATCGCCAATCTCAAACCATATCCGCTCCTTCTCCTCATCTGTTTTGAGAAATGGAATGCCCTCGGCATACTGAGGCATCATAAACTCCTTGAAGCTCCTTCTTGGCAGTTGGGGCCAGAAAGGAATATCAACAGAGTCAAAGACAATTTTGCAGGCATCTGCAGCATCCTTTACAGGAAGGCTGCCTATGCCGGTTGTAAGGCATGGTGTGATAGAAAGATTTGACATGGTTTTGTATTAGTATCAGATTGTATAAACAGTGTCAAGGCATAAAATTAAAATAAAAAACCCCGATGTCTGTTCACATCGGGGTTTAACTCTTTTCGGCGAACTGCCGAATTAAAAATTAGCCTCAGGAAAAACTATTTGGCGCACAGAATGAGCCGCCGAAAGAGCTAAAGGAAGACAATACCCTTTCAGTTTCCTTTGCGCCGCACCTCGGGCAAATCAGGCCCTCTTTCTCCTTTGTTGACTTCTGTATAATCTCAAAGGTATGTTCGCACTTCTTGCACTTGTACTCATAAATAGGCATCTGCTGCTGCCCTCCTTTCTTTAATTGTTATTATAATAAAAAAGAGGCGAATGAGGCAAGAAAAAAAATAAAATATTTTATGGATTAAGGTTTTCCCATTCAATGCCAAACCGCTTCATCTTGCTGTAAAGCGTGGGGCGGCTGATATTAAGGCGCCGCGCAGCCTCATGGATATTGCCCTGAGTCTCTTTAAGAACACGGGTGATAATGTCCCGTTCTATATCCTGGAGGGACTCTAAATTTTCCTTAATCTTTGCAGATTGCCTCCCAAAGATTTCAGAAGGGAGATGTTCCTTGCTTATTGTGTCTCCAGTTGAAAGGGTCAGGACGCGGAGGATAACCTTTTCAAGCTGTCTTACATTGCCAGGCCAATCATAAGACATAAGTGAAAAAATTGCCTCTGGGTTGATTTTTTTATTGCCGCCATCTGTATGCCGGGAGATAAAGTATTCTACCAATTGAGGGATATCATCATGCCGTTCTCGTAAAGGAGGAAGTTTGATCTCAAAGGTATTTAAGCGGTATAACAAGGCCTCTTTAAACCTGCCTGCAGTAATAGCCTTTTGAAGGTCAACGCTTGTCGCTGAAATAATCCTCACATCAACCTTGATATTTTTACTACTGCCTACCCTTTCAAATTCATACTCCTGTGTTACACGCAAAAGTTTTGCCTGCAGCTCTAATTTCAGGTCGCCTATCTCATCCAAAAAGAGGGTCCCGCCATCTGCCTGCTCAAATCTCCCAATCCGCCTTTTTACGCCTGTAGCCACCCCTTCTTCTATTCCAAAGAGCTCGCTTTCTGCCAATGAATCAGGGATGGCTGCACAGTTGACTGCAACAAAGGGTTTATCCCTCCGCGGACTCCACTCATGAATCGCACGGGCCAATAATTCCTTGCCTGTTCCGCTTTCGCCGAGGATTAATACAGGATATTTGCTTTCTGCCTTCTCTGCTGCAATCCTTGCAAGCTCCAAGACCTTCTTCATGGGTGGGCTATCACCTATAATTTCGGTGGTCTGCCCCACTCCTTCACGAACATCAAAGGAGCACAGTGCCCGTTCAATACATTCTAACAGGTCTTCAGGAAAGGCCGCACCCTTCATAATATAATCAAAGGCGCCACACCGCATTGCCTCAACCGCTGTCTTAATCTCGGCGTAGGCAGTAACCACAATAACCTGTGTATTGGGCGAAATCTCCCTGACCCTTTTTGCAACCTGAGCCCCATCCATCCCAGGCATCTTCAGGTCTGTTACAACAATATGAAAGGCCTCCTTTTTTAACTGCTTGATTGCCTCTTCGCCATTTGAGGCATCCTTAACAGCATAGCCCTCATCTTTTAAAAGGGCGCAGATTGAATCGCGCTCGTATTGCTGGTCATCTACAACTAAGATATTTGCTTTTTCCATCATCTTTCTCCTGAAGCAGGCAGTTTTACAGTAAAGCATGTTCCTTTGCCAAGCGAGCTTTGCACATGAATCTTTCCGCCATGCCGCTCAATGATTGTATGGGCAATGTACAGGCCGAGCCCTGCGCCCTTTCCGTTCTCCTTTGTTGAAAAGAGCGGGTCAAAGACCCTTGAAAGATTCTCCTGTGAAATGCCGCAGCCTGTATCTTCAATAACAGCAGCCACCCATTCGCTCTCCCTTTTAAGGCATACTTTAACAAGCCTTTCCCCGTTTTCCCTTTCCACTACTGCATCAAAGGCATTGTCAATGAGGTTCTCAAATACCTCTGATAGCCTTTCCCTGTCTCCTGCAACATGGGGAAGATGGCCGTCATGCTGAACAATCATCCTGACGCCGTGATTTTTAGCCTCTACTTGGATTTTGCCGCAGGCTGTTTTTAGAACCTCGTCAAGGCTGATAGGCTTAATATCCATAGTCAGTGAAGACGGCTCTGAAAGCCTCCTAAGCAGGGTATCAATCTGTTCTGTGCCTTCACGAATACGGTCTACCTCTTTTCTTCCGGGCGATTCAGCAGGCAGTTTTTTTTGAAGGAGTCTCGCATAATTGTTGATGCCGGCAATAGGATTTCGCAGGCGGTGGTTAATCTCAGCCAGCAGAAGCCCGATATCAACGAGCTTCTCATGCCGATAGAGTCTGGTAGTAATCTCTTTTAAATCTCCAGCCATTCTGTTAAATGCCCTTGCCAAAAGCCCAATCTCATCATCTGACACGACCTTAACCCTTTGCTCCAGATCCCCGGCAGCAATCCGCTGTGTATGGGTTGTAAGCGCCGCAAGAGGCTTGGTTATCCTGCGCGTCAGGCCAATTGCTATCATTGCGGCAAGGGCAGATGTGGTTATACCAATAAGCAGGATATTAAGAAGTGTGTCTAATAAGGCCTTCTTTGTCTTCTCCTGTGAAAATCCTATTTTAATCTCTCCGTGCTTCTCTTCCCTGAGCATAACAGGGATGGATACATCCAATGATAAATTTTCTGAGATTGAAGACTGGCCGGCAGAGGCAAGCAAAACCCGCAAAACCCCTTCCTTGCCATGTATTTCAACAAAGGTCAAATCCATGTGGCGCTGCTGGATAAGTGACCTTACATAGCGGCTCAAAAAGGTCTTGTCTCCCTGAAGGATTGCATCACGGGTTGCGAGCATCACGCCATACGCGAAAAGCTGGCCTGTCCTTTGGGCATTGCTGGTTAGTATCTCTTTTTCTTTAAAATAAAAGAGCCCCCCTATTATTGATACCACCAGCAGGATGAGACCGAGGAATGAAATTAAAATCCTGCCGCCTAATCCCTGAAAGAGCCGTTTCCGTGATTTCCAAAGGGCAATTATAAGAACCATTGTTATAACAAATATCAAAACGATTTTTATCCGTGCATCTACAGATGAATCAACTGGTAATGAGGCGTCAGGCAATCTCCATTCTGAGGGTACCTGATTAATAGGTGGAAGAGAAGCAAGAACCTTTTGATATTCTCCCAACCAGTTATATGCATCTGCATTAACTTCTATGAATCCACGCGTTCCAAGAATCTTTGCCAATTTTTCTGTTTTTGGAGTCTTTCCAATGGCAAGGAAGGCCATTTTTATTTCCTCCATATCTGCTTGAGAAAGGGTAATAGAATTTGCAAACACAGGACCAAGTTTAAAAGGAGGCGACTTCTGGATCACCTTGAGACTTCGGTTTCTTATACCAAATCCTTCAAACTGGAATGAAGCGATGGCCGCGCCATCCACCTCTCCTAAGAGAACCGATTCGATAACATCCTGATGAGTTCTCTTAAATTTAATCTCAGAAAAAAAGTTATTTGGATCTGTAATACCAGCCTCGTTCATCATAATCCTGGGCACCAGATAACCCGAGGTAGATAATTCATCTGTAAAGGCAAATCGTTTTCCCTTGAGGCCTTGAAGGGTATTGATCCCACTTGCTTCTCTCACAAAGATATAGCTCTGATAATCAGTGCTTCCCTCTAATTTTCGCATCACCAATGCCCTTGCCCCGTAGCGCTCTTTAGCCATAACATATGTATAGGCACCACCAAATACAATATCAATTTTACCCTGTCCAAAACGCTCCAGTAGATCAGAATAGCTATTTGCAAGAACAAGATTGACTGGTCGTTTTAACTCTTCTGATAGATAGTTGCTGAGGGGTTGAAAAAGCTCCCCAAGTGTTGCAGTTACCTCAGCGACTGGCGCAAGGACAAGCGGGCGAGGCTCAGCAGCAAGGGTGGGAGTAGCTGTTAACACCAAAAAGAACAGTAATGCAATTAGATAAAACCATCGTGAAAGAAGTCTGGGCATAATGCACCTTCAAATGCTGTGATTACTTCCTTATCAATACATATATCCATCAGATATGTTAATCCTTTTATATTTTTCCCGTACAAATTCTTCTGTATTCTCTTGGATATAACGGTCTATTTCCTCTTTGTGATCGTAGTAATAAGAAAGCGCATCGTAAACCTGGGCATGAGTTATATGAGGATACATAGCTACAATCTCATCAACACTCTTTCCTGTATTCTCCCATTCTACAATCAGTCTTACAGATATTCTTGTCCCTGCTAAAATAGGCTCGCCTCCACATATTTTAGGGTCTCTTGTGATATATGAATGGAGCTTTTCTTTTTTTAATGCCTTAGTCGGCATCTTTATCACCCCCTCGTGTTAATTATACTATTAAATTCATATTCTATTATACCATGACCCTAATAACAAAAAACATAAAAATCTAATACATTGCCATTACTTACTCTTTAACCGAATCCCCTTTGCCCCCCTCTTTTTTTGTTTCCTCTTAAAACATTTTTTATCAATGCCCTCATAGCTTTTACCTCATCTACCTTTCTCTTTTAAACATTAAATAGCTCATAGCGCCACTTGTTTCCTTTGCCTTTCCCCATAATACAGGCGGATAATCACTTAAGGCAGAAAAAAAGGTCAACTGATAGTGGAGCTTATTATCAGGACTTTTAAAGTCAACCATCACTTTATTATCCTCATCTATAAATCCTGCGTCTTTTAATTCATATACATTGCCATCTTCTGCCCTGTAACTCCCTTTAAGGATTTTATTTGAGGCATCTACTTCGGTGATTACAAACTCTCTTTCAATGCCTTCAGACCTCCCTATCCAGCGGCCTATTAACTCCACCTGTGGAATAATACCTCTTATCTCAATCGTCCGTTTTAATGTAATATCAGTGTTGTTCCCGGGAAAACTTGTTGCATATCCACTGAGCTTATCCTTTTTTAATCTAAATTCTTCAGCTTGGGTTGATATATTGGTGTGGGAGTATCGCCCAATAGGGCTGGAGGTCATGCTTATTGTAAGCCCCATTATCTCAAATCTCTCCTCATCAATAAGCCTGCCTTTATCGCTATACCACTGTGATGGAGTGCAGAGGGCGCATATCCCCATATATGTAACCATTTTTGATGCTGGGTCTACCGCGAATATTTCTAAGGCAAAATAAGAGATATTTTCATTTGGAAAATTGGTGCCTAAAATAGCTGCTGTCCCCTCCCATCTTCCGATTAAGTCCTTTGGAGCAGGAGGCGAGGTATTGCTCTGAGTCTTCGATGTTGCAGCACAGGCAGTAAAGAGTATTACAAGATTGAGAAAAATAAGTATTAAAACTAACCTTTTCATTTTGTACCCCCATTGCAGGTAAAATTTACATTATATAGCCATTCTTAAATTTGTGACTTATGTAAATAATATATTTTAGCCGATTGCTATAGGCCGTGTTAATACAGTTAAAATTTAGATTTAATTTCTGACTGAAGCCCAAAAATAGTCAATAATACAAAAACAATAAATAATAAAATCGTTAGGATAAATCGAAGATACCCAATTTTTTTATGTGATATAACAAATCCGCCCTCCCTATCCCAGCTCGTTATGCCCTTATTAGTAAGCTCTCCATGGGCATTAATGAGTGTAAAGAGAGAAATAAGAGGAAAACCTATGCCAAGCCCTCTCCACCAAACAGAAAGGCTACGATTAAATGCCTTAGAAAATGTGGGCCTCTTTCCTTCTGAATCGCGCAGCGTTATTCCCAAAAGCCACTTTCCAGGCGTGGTGCCCCATGTTGAAAGTAGAAATGTCTCAAAGAATATCCACACAAACAAGACCAACATCCCACTAATAACAGTAGGTATGCTTGAAACCATATTAAGGTAGTGGCCTACCGCCCAAGGAACATAGATTGTTAGAGTTAAAATAATATTGATACCACAAAGATTATTGTCAATCCATCTTGCCCAAAACCTTACCCATGGGCGCACCTGTGGAACTTCCTCATCTTTACTTTTTATTCCACCCAATATTTTCATAGTACCTCCTGATTTTGAGCAATTCAAGGTGTCTTCAACTTTGGCTGTTTGTGGAGTTCTTGGCAGTGGGGAAGCGGTAGTCACACCTCTTTCATATCCACAGGTGCAGGTTATAATAGAATTATTATTTAAAGAATCGCACTCTGGACATTTCCATGCCATTATTTTCCCCTCAATTATTTTCCTTTTACCTTCTGTAACGAAGGAAAACTTTCAAGCGCCTTAATAAAATCTTCGTTAGCTATCAGCAAAAAAATAATCTTAAACACCTAAAATCACTGTCCAGCACGCACAGGCCAGACATAGTTATTTTCGTTTTTATTCTTTTCTCCTCTTTGTTATTTATCCGTTAATTCATGCCTTCATTTGCTGCTGTATTATCTATCTTCTGATTCTATCTTCTGATTCTCTTTTGCAAGCAACCCATGTAAAAATTAATTATTCCTCTTTAGGCGCTGCCTCTGCCTTCTTATCTTTCTCACCTGATGATAAGGCCTTTATCCCCATAATCTCTATCAATTTGTTTACATCAGTAGTCTTAAGGTTCATACCGCCTTCTGAGACCGGCAGGAGCAAAATCTTTTTGTCCTGCAGGGCCTCTGCAATTCTCAGTTTAACAATGGCCTCGCCGCCTTCCCCGGCAAGCGCCTTGTTCATCTCTTGAATTCCTTTTGCCTCTGCAATCCCTTCTGCCCTTATCGCCTTTGCAATACTTTTCTGCTGCTCATAATAGGCATCTGCCTTTATCTTTGCCTTCCTGTATTCACCATCAACATTGGCTATCATTTTATTTACTTCGCCTTGAACATCCTGAAGCTTTTTCTCGTATTCCTCCTTAGCTGCGCGCTGCGATGACTTATGTTTCTCCACAAGTTGGTCTGCAATCTTTTTATCTTCAATGGCCTTTTGATATTCAGGCTTAAACATGTAATCCTTTGTCAGAACCTTTTCTACGATTATCCCCATATGGCCGACAATCTTCTGAATGGCTTCCCTAACCTCTTCAGCCTTTTGCTCACGGCGCTCAACCACATAAAACTCCTCTGTTTTAAGCTCGCCAAAAATATCTCTCGGCTTGCTTCTGCCAATGGTTCTGCCTATCTTCTCCTTAAGCCTTTCATCATCTTTAGCTACATATTGAAGAATATAGGGGGCCTTTTGCGGGTCTATTCTATAGGCAATAATAATATCAAGCCTTATGTCATTGCCGTCAATTGTCTTAAAAAGCAGGTCATCCCTCGGCCTCCCTCCTCCAATCGGTGTTCCTCCTCTCGTTTTTTCACTGGTCATTTCAAAATATTGGAGCCTCGTATCAAAGGTATGCCAGTCGTTTACAAATGGGAAAAAGAAAAATGTTGAGCCAGGTGGATAGATTTTATCTTCTACGCCCTTTTTGCCAAAGAGAGCAAATTTAACAGTCCTTACACCCACCTCTGTTTCTCCTGTTGTATGTGTTACACAGCCAGTAAGCGCTGAGAAGGCTGTGAGAAAAATAATTGCAGATGCTAAGAGCTTCATTTCCTGCCTCCTTTCCTGACATCAAACAATCTCAATGTATTGTCCAGATCCAGAGGGTTAATGCCCCCTTTGCCATCACTTGGCAGTATAATGAGATTTATGCCTTTATATACCTCTGCCATTTTCAACCCGACCATCCTTTCAGACCCTTTGCCCTGCAATGCCGCATTTTTTAATTTTATCTTTTCAGCCTCTGATAGTTGCACAAGGAGATCTGCCTCTGCCTCTTTCTTCCTCGCATAAAGTTCTTTTTCAGCATTTTTTTTAGTAACATAGGCTCGCCCCTCTTCAAGTTTGACAGATACCCTTGCCTCTCCTTCCTGAACAATCTTTTTAAGAACAGCCTCTTCAGATGCTGCCTTTGCCTCAGACTGATTCTTAAAAACATATTGATCCTTAAGCTTCTTTTCTTCAATATTTCTTTGAATTTCATCACTGTATTTAAAATATCGGGCAAGCACCTCTTCTACCTTTATGCCTTTGGAATTTAGCTCCTTATTAAGCAGCTCCTTAGCCATCTCGCTTTTTTGCACCCTGAGAGGGCTGTTATAAAACTCTTCTGTTGTTAATTCACCGAGAGTCGCCTTCAGGGCCGGCTCTGCATTGGGAATAATCCCATTATCCTCAAATAGGCTGCCAGCGCCAAT
>JACRON010000096.1 GCA_016214425.1 Nitrospirota bacterium | reverse complement strand
CTTATTGCACAGCTCAGCATATCCTACTTCAAAGAGCGGATATGCCTTTTGCGCCCTCACCACAACGCTGTCCATCACCTCATGCCTCTTAATGAATCCAATCCGCTCCATGTTTTCAACAGTAATATCAGTAATTTTCTCATCGCTCTCATTCCATATCCAGTCGTTTATAAAGCTGAAAAACTCCATCACAAGAATCGTCTTGCCCTCAGGCGCCATTGCCTCGCTCCAGTTTGTTGGTTCATGCATCCTGCCAAATGGTATCCCCATTTCAGGGAGGTAAATCCATGTCTGGTCTGTAACCCTTCTTTTGTTAATCATTACTGCAACCACGACAATATCCCTGAATCTGAGCCTTGACGCAGCAGTTAGAATATCATCCGGAGGTGAGGGACGGAGCGCTTTTATAAACCTTGTCAATGGTATGCTGGATATGAATTGACTCCCTTTTATTACGCTTGAGCATTTATGATTCTTTACCAAAATGCTCTCTATCTCAAAATTGGAGTGATTAATGCGCTCAACGTTCGCATCAACAAAGACATCGTTATGTTTTTCAATTTCTTCAGTCAGCCTTTCAGAAATGCGGCCGATGCCCATCTTCGGATATAAAAATCTGTCTGCGAGTGTAGGTATATCCTCGCCGCTGAATTTAAAGAATGCATTTTTAACAGCCTTTGATAGGGAAAGCCCCCTTATTCGCTGTGCTGCCATTTCTGCGCTTATCTTGCTGCATTCAATGCCCCATACCTTTTCGCTATACTCCTTAAAATAGATATTGAACATTGTGCGGCCAAAATTGCTTACCACCCAGTCTTCAAGAGAGATGTTGTACGGTTTCTTTATTAGTCCTTTAAGCCTTTCAGTGGCATAATTAGATAATATCTTCAATGTAGTGAATAACCCCATGCCAAACATTGCGTTTAGAGGCTTAAGTGGATAGTCAAAATATCTATTGCGCATATATATTTTGCTCTTACGGGGAACAGATATCAGCTCGCCGTCCATAAGGTCATTCACAAATTTATTTACAGATTCATCCTTTGTAAAAAATCTGTGTCCGCCAAGATCAAATCTGAACCCGTCGTGAACAACGGTCTTTGAGAGGCCTCCCACTGCTGAATCGCCTTCAAATACCTTGACCTTAAATCCAGCCCTTGTTAAAACAGAGCCTGCAGACAGTCCGGTAGGGCCGCCGCCTAATACAATGATGTCCTTTTTCCCATTTTTCAAATCGTTGCCACCGAAAAAAAACCCTGCGACAATGCGCAGGGAAACAAATAGTTTAGCAAAAATTTATAACTTCTATCGGACTAACATTACAGGAATCTTTGCTTTCTTGGCTACCTCTCCGGTAACATCCCCCATTATAAGTTTCTGGGCCAATGTCCGGGTAGCGCCAATAATTATCAGATCTGCCTTTTCTTTTTCAATAGTTTTTAATATCTCTTCTGCCACATGTCCTTCCCTTATAACAGTCTTTATTCTCTTTATCCCGCTCCTTTCAAGGGTCTTTTTATGAGATTTTAGGATAGCGTTTGATTTCCTGTCCATCTCCTTTTTAGCCCCTGATTTTTCCAGCTCCTCTTCCAGTGTAAGCATCTCTGCGTCGCTGATTCTGTCATGTATCATTGTTGACCCGCCAAACTGCTGCACATTTGCTAAAATCACGGTTTTGGCAGGAGCGCCTGAAAATAATCGGATAAATGTTTTAATACATGCCCTGCTTCCCTTAGAACTATCTACTGCAATAAGCACTTTATTCATCTTACATCTCCAATATGGGTTAGATTTAACAGACTATCTTATCTGCCGTAACCGCCAGACGGCGCTTTGGGCGCCCCGTATCCCCCTGACGGCGCTCCATATCCTCCTGCTGGCGGCGCTCCATAGCCGCCTGCTGCCGGCGCTCCAGCGCCAACTCCTGCTTTCATCTCATGTTTTTGACTGTAGCCCACCACAAACCCTAAAAAAAACGCCGCAACAACAATCACTATCCAGAGACTGTTTTTCATCTTTATTTCCTCCTTTAAAAAATAGATTAGGGCTTTTTAATCTTCCACACAAAAGTGGAGCCTTCCTTCTTCTTTTCAATAATCTCAATACCGTTTGCCTCGCACATTGCACCAACAGATTCTGCTGAAGATGGATTGTCAAATACCATCTCAAGAACATCGCCTTTCGCTATCTTTTCAAGCGCCTTCTTTGCGTAAATCTGTGGATGGGGACAGACATATCCCAGAACATCCAAGTAGTAAAGTCCTTCGCCTTTTTTCTCAAATTTCATAGCCATAACTTTATGCTTCCTCCTTAATTTTGAATTTTGAATTTTGAATTTTCAAAACGCCTCCATCTCTTTTGCCATTTTTCTTTCAGTGTACCAGTTGAAGATCTTAACACCTAAAAAGGCTCCGCCTACCATGCCGATACCAAATAACCATCCAGACGGGTTGCCATTTGAAACCCTTATGAAAAAAGCGCCCACATTGCAGCCGAGGGCAAGCCTTGAGCCTATGCCCATAAAAAACCCTCCCAGTATTGCCCAAAAAGCAAGTTCCATTGTCGGCTTCTTCCACTTGAATTCATTGTGTGCAAGCGCCATAATCATAGCGCCGGCGAGAAGGCCAATTGTCATCCAGTCAGCAGGGTTAAAAAGTGGATTTGGAATACCGTTGGTGAGTCCAAAAAATATATTATCCATATTTTCAATGCCGATTTTTTGTGTTATCCAACCTATCCATTGAGCTTCCTGAGTAGTCACATACCAATATCCAGGGTCAAAAACCGTTCCATTTACAGTTAAACCAAAGGTATGGCCCATTCTTTGCATAAGCTCGCCAAAATTTTGAACCCCAAACTTGACCTGCAAACCCTTCATAACGAACATGTGAAACCCGGCTGCAATACCAAGGACTAAACCTGCGAGAGCTGTTCTCTTTGAAGCTGTTATCATGCTCCAGTATCCTGCAAGATTGGCCCCGAAGCCTGTCCCTTGCCCTGCTGCCATCCTCTTTTTCAAAAAGCCTTTCCTCACCCACACGAGATAAACCCACACGAGTACGAGTGCAGCCGGTAATATAACACCCACAAACGTGTTCAATACGAAAGCACCAAAGACAGACTCATCAGGAAACCCAAACATCCTGGCAAATGTTATATTAGGATGATTCCAGACATAGCCGGCAAGGTATTGGTCCATCCAGCCATCACCGACTTTTATAACTGCAGGCAGCCCCTTTGATACGGCTGAATCATGCCAGGATTGCGGGACAAGTTTGTTAACCCAGTTGCCGCGAATAGCCACAAAGACTGACTGAGTAATACTAATTGATAAAAGAACAAGCATGGCAGCGCCGCTGCCCTCTCCTGTTTTGTACAGAGAACCTGATGCGCAGCCGCCGGCAAAGACCATTCCGACTCCGAAGATAAATCCCGCTATAATCATAAAATACCCGACCGGCGCCGCGTGGAAGGTGCTCATATTTGTTGCAGTTACAAAAGATGAAACAAAAGCAAAGAATATCATGGCTATCATGATGCCCACAACCATCCTCGGAACCCCTACTGCGAAAAGGTCTCTAAATGCCGATGAAAAGCAAAACCTTCCATACTGCAGGCACATCCCGTAGACAACCCCAAACCATACGTAGGCCGCGATATAGACATAGTAGTCATTCATAAGATATGTCACTACGGTGGCCAGAGAAAGGAATCCCACTACTCCAAACATCCTTTTTTTGTTCTTTTGCTCCCATGCTTCCATCTTCACTTCCATCCTTATTACCTCCTTTTACTAATGAATTTATAAGTAAGAATACAAAAAACTTATCAAATCTCCCCCCTGCTTAATACATGCAGGGGGCAGGCTTCAAATGCTTCTGTCATGGTTTTTGAACTGGAATTAATAGATTCTGAATGCCCCCCCCCAGAAGCTCTCAGTTAAGGAAACCGTTTGCAAGAGTCTCTCATGTTAATTTAATTTTGATAGGATATTATTAACTTCATAAATTCATTATACTTTATAATAAGTCTTTTAAAAAGTCAAGCCCCCTTTATCCTTCTATTCACCTCTTCAAGAAGCTTATTCAAATCAATACCCTTCGCATCTGCCATCTCCGCAACAGTCAGGTTAAGGTCTTCATCCCCGCAGCCGCAGATGCCCATTTTTAGAAGATAGTCCGTAAGTTCAGGGAAATTCATTAAAATATCCTTCAGTCTGGTAGATGCCTTTATAATCTTATCCTCCTTCACAAATTCCACCTCAATTGTAATATACCGCCACAGATGTCTTATAGCTGAACACACCTTCCCATGTCTTAAATACCTTAGATTTGCCGTAGCCCTCTATCTTCTGCTCAATATGAGCAGGAAGCCTCTGCTCTAAGTCATCTGTTATTACAAGCAATGCCCTTTTTGAATCTTTATTTTTGGCAGTATAGTATTCTGGATTCCTGTATTCCCATGTAAACCTCAATGGCGACCTTTCAAGATCTTCTGGCGGAGGTAAAAAACCTGTGTCATAATAATAGATAATTTTCTTTTTTGTAAACAAATCAATGATGGGCACAGAGACTGCGTGGTTCACCAGATTTTCTCTCTGGGGTATGGTAAAGACCTCTATATTTTCTCTATCAATGGAGTCAAGAAACTCGCCTGCATACTTCAGATTCATAGCGCTTGTCTTCTGCAGAAACGGCAGATATGCAAACATCCCTATAGCCAGTGAGCAGATTACGATGCATGAAGCAATGAATCTCCTCACATCTTTATCTCTGATTTCCTGCAGCCCATAGGAGGCCATCAATGTTAGCATCGGAAATACCATTATAATGTATCGTATTCTTTTTATCTGGAGCAAAATTATAAGTATTATCAGATAGCTTATAATCGCATACTTAATATCTCTTCTCTTAAAGGCAGCATAGGCTGAATATATTGCAGAAGCAGCGATAAAGGGATGCATCTGGAAGAAAAAGGTAGAAATAAAACTCTCTTCCCATCGCTTAAGACCCGGCTTTTGATAGGCAATTAAAAGCCTTATCTGTTCTGAAAATACCTCAAACTTATAGAGGAAAAAAATCCCTATCAATAAGCCTGTAATTGATGCGATTATGGAAGCCCTATAAATATAGTTCCCTTCCAACTCACTTGAATGTTGAATGCTATAGACTATAAATATGACAAACAGGACAGAGAGCATCAGCCATGTTGAATATTTGGAGAAAAAGGCCATGAAGAGGGCAGCAGAAGAAAAGGGGATCCATGCCCCTCCGCGCTCAAGGGCCATTATAAAGGCAAAAATTGAAAGCGTTAGGAAGAACATTGCAGGCACATCAACAAGCATAAGGGGTATCTGGGAAAAGAGATATGGAATGCCGAGCAGAAGCACACCTGCGTAGATGCCCACTGTCTCATTCCATAATGTCTTCCCTATTTTATATGTGAGCACAACTGTCATGGAGAAGAGGAGTGTTGTGAATGCCTGAATATAGACCCTTGATTCCCCGAAAAATTTAAATATCAGGCCGTAAAGAAAAGGGATAATGGGCATATCAGTCCATATATTAATATCCCTCCCCCATTCCCTGAGAAAGTACTCAATTCCATAAACCTCAAGGTGTTTAGCCTGAGTGAAATATCGCGACGCATCCACAATAACCTCTGGCAGCTTCCAGAAGGGCATTACTGAAATAAATGAAAGAAGAAAGAGAAATACAGAGGGGTTGAGCTTTGGAAAAGAGACCCTTGTAAGTATATATGCAAGGATAATCCCTGAAATTATTATTAAAGAAAACCATGTTATATTAACACTGCTGAATGCCCACAGCCATGATGTCAGCCTGTTATCATCAATTGCCCTTAGGGTAAAGGGAATGAGAAAACTGAAAAATGTGAGCAGGGCAATCAGGAAAAACTCTGTCCTCTTAAAAACATGCGAGTCCATTTGAATTATTATATCTTACTACCTATCCCCCCTCTTTGCAAAAAATTAGGAGGCAGAATCGCCTCCTAATTTTTGCCTTTCTTGACAGCCTTTCGGCCTTAAGACTAAAGCGTACTATTTCTCAATAGGTGTGTTCTCCTTATTGCCCCAGACTATCCATGAATCATCGTAATTGGCTACATCCTTAAATCCCATAGCCTTGAACTGCAGATATGTAAGTGTAGAGCGGGTTCCGGTCTGACAGTATGGTATTGTCCTTTTGGTCTTGTCCAGTTTGCTGTAGAGTTTTTCCAGTTCATCAGCGGACTTGATTATTCCTGTCTTCTTATCATAGGTCCCTGTATGGGAGACATTTAATACAGTCTTAGGGATATGCCCACCCTTCTTTGCCCTGACATCAGTGCCTGCATACTCTTCAGGTGTCCTTGAGTCTACAATCTGAGGGCCTTTAACCTCACCCTTGGCTATCTTCAGGACTTCATCTGTGGTGGCAATTATGTTCATCCTGAGACTGACTTCATATTTAGCTGGTGGAAGTTTTGTCTCTTTAGTATCAAGTTTTTTCCCTGCAGCTTCCCATGCCTCAATTCCACCATTAAGGAAACGGACATCCTTCTGGCCCAGCAGGTCAAGTATCCAGAAACCAACAGAGGCATTTGTAATTCTTTTTGCATCAGCATAGACCACAATGGTTTTGTCACTGCTTATACCTGCATCACCCAGTATTTTATTATATTTGGCTGCATCAATCTTTCCATTGGCATCCTTAAAGACAACTGATTCTTCCTTAGTCCTTAAAATCTTTGCGCAATCGCCGCCAAGGTTTATTGCGCCTGGGATATGCCCGCTGTCATAACCTTTTAAAACTTCCTTTGTCTTCGCATCCTCAGTATTCGCCTTGTCACGGCAGTCAAGAATAACCCACTTGTCCTTGTTCTTCTCCACATCTGCCGGCGCTACCATTAACTCCGCGTGTGCAAATTGGGCAGCAAAGGCGGGAAGAGCAGTGATGATTAATAAAACACCAACCATTAAAGAAAGAACCTTCAACATCTTAAATTCCCTTAACATCTTTAACATCTTTTTTACCTCCTTTTTTTTGTTGAGTTTTTAATGCTCTCTATATCCATTCTCACCCCCTATCCTGAGAATTTGAGGGCTTTATAGATAGCCATTTAGAGTTTTAGCTAAAGATTATATCTTTGGATTATTAACAAGTCAAGGCATTTTTTCAACCATTACATTTTGCAATTACCATGATATAACTTTATCATACAAAAAAATATCATCAATGATACTTTCATATGACTTTTCTTTAGTGAGGTCAATTATCTTCACTTCGTTATCCTTTGACTGCACATTTATTATCTGGCTGGATAATCCTGTCGGCCCGTCGTTCAGTATATGTAGAATCTTCATTTTAATCCTCCTTTTATAGATGATTACACAGATTAACCCCACCCTTCCTCCCCTTAATTAAGAGGAGGAGCAAGGAGGGGTTACGCAGATTTAAAATCTCATAATCTGTGCAATCAAGGGCAAAACGATTTTTGTGAAGCCCTATAAAACAATCACCCTGTCAGCATTATGCATCATCACTGCATTATTGTACTGACCGCCGCAGACTATCTCCTCAGGGATGCCTTCTGTGGAAACATTCAGACTCTTGGCGCTATGATCGCAAAAACTCATGGAAACGCCCTCTGTTTTGCACAATTCTACAAATTTGGGGTTACCGAAGAGTTTCGTGCCATCGTCCGTATTGAAGATAATTACCTCGTGCCCCCTTGAGATGGCTGCCTTTGCCAGACCAACCACGACGGCAAGATGCCTGTTTGTATTAATCAGAATGCCGAGCTTCATAATAACCTCCTAATATAAATATACCCGAAATTTATTGCACTTTATAACACACCATTTCCAAAAAGTAAAGCATATAATGGAAGTACCATTTATACAATAAAGCGAGCTTTATTGAGGGTCTTCAGACCATTACTCCTTTGGGAAAAGTGGAAAAATTTTAGAATATACCCAGAGCAGAAGAAAAGGCGATCCGAGTAGAAGAATCATACCAAAAAGCCCTTCCTTAAATGTTTCAATATCATGGGGAATAACAGGTAGAACATAATTCATGTATCCTGCGTGGGTGAGAGAAAAGGACTGGCCGCCTATCACTACATTCCACCTCATCATGAAGACACCTATTAGCACGAGGGTTGAGGCCAGAAAAGCCCTTCCTATGCTGAGCCTGGGTATCAGTAGCAGTATAAATGGGACGAGCATCCCGAGTCCGTACTGGAGTCCGAAGATGTTAAAGGCAAACCTGTCAAAGATTACGGTGCTTATTATCTCCCATGGCTTTTTTGCAGTGTAGCTATGAAAGACCATATCAAGCAGCTCTAGGGTCACTGCTATTATCATAAAGAATACCAAATACTTTGCCATAGTCCTTATTGCATTGAGATCAGTCTCTCTTTCTATTTTTTGGATGTAAGGTGGCGCTGTCTTACGAGCCCTCACTAATCGGATTTCCATTATAAGTATGTAAGTGAATATACAGAGGGCAATGCCTGAGACTATTGCAGACATGATAAAAATAATAGGCATGAGGGGCGTCATCCATAATGCATTTGCCTTAACAGAGCCGAAGATGAAACCAGCATAACCATGAAGGAAACATGCAACAGGTATACCTATACCTGCCAGTATCTTTGTCATCTTCTCATCTGTCTCTAAGGCCTTTTCACTTATATCATAACTTCCGATGGTCATAATTCTATAAATCAACCCTTTTAATCTCCCGGCAAGATTCTCTGCCTTTCCCAATGCTAAAGCAGATTCTAAAGCAGATTCGACAATAAACTTCCTGTATGAAAACCATATCTCAGAGGCTACTATCATTGTATATACGAAGAAGACAATACCGAAGGCAGCTATGGCGGATGTAAAATGGGGGGTAAAGAAGATATAAAAGCCCCTCTCGGGATGCTGTAAGTGAAACAACAGGGTCATAGGTGCGACCATAAGGAGGACAAAGGAGAAAATCAGGGAAAATTTAGCTACAGGTTTTAATTCCTCCCTCCCGAAGACATGATAAAGGGAAGAAAGGACAAAGGCGCCCGCCACCAGACCTGTTAGATAAGGATATAACACAATTTGAACACTCCAGTAAATCTGTTCATTGGGATAAACAAAAAGCTCTTTTAATGTCCATGCTTCTCCATGTACCTGCATATTTCACCTCACTATATGATCTAACCCTACATAAAAGGTTGCAGGGTTTGTTCCATATTCTTCTTTTAACACACTGACCCTCTCAGTCATTATGATTTTCCTTACCTCACCTCGTGCCATAAGGACATGCCATAACGCAATAACCGCAGCCTATACACCAGCTCCTGTCAATAAGGACTATTCCTTCAGGCGTATAATGCGATGCCCCTACAGGACAGACCTGAACGCAAGGAGACTTCTGGCATAGGTTGCATAGTTTTGGAACAAAGTAAGCTTTAGCTATATCCTCCTTTGCAACCTTCTGACCCTGTGGGTCATTCCTTGGGAAGCCATCCCTGCCAGCCATTGGAGAGTCTATAAGAACCCTTCCATCATAGAGCGCAACATACCTCTCAATCCATGTCCTTGAGACCTTTGTATCATAGGGGACCTCATTTTCGAGCTTACAGGCTTTAACACACATACCACAGCCCACACATTTAGTGACATCAACTAAAAATGCCCACCGTCTGCCTTTGCCTTTCATTATAGAGGCAAGCGCTTCTGGCTTAAGGATTTCAAAGGCGCTAAGGGGAAGTCCTGCTAAAAGGATTGTCTTAAGACCGCTTTCTAAAAATTCTCTCCTGCTGCAATTCATCCTTACCTCCTTATTTTAAGGATGCCTCATGAGGGCTATGGCATGCCACACATTCTATGCCAGTGTTATGGGCATCAGGGTCCTGCATCTTTAAAGTTATAGGGACGCCTCTTAATTCATACTTTGCAGTCCTGTAAGGCAGATAGGCATGACATCTCAGGCATAATTCCCTATTTCTATCAATATTGAGTTTCTCTGGTTTTTCTGGGTGGTCTACAGCCGGCCCATGGCAATTCTCGCATTGAACCTTTGCATGTTTTGAGTTTATAATTTTTTTATACTGTTCTGAATGGCAGTCCTTGCAGTAATTCATTGTTTGATGCTTTACCTTGAATGCCTTCCAGTAATCCTCGTCCCCTTTTCTGTAATACCCCCAGATATAGCTGCCAAATGGAGTGTCACGAAGGTGGATTCCAAAATCTTTAGGCACAATAAGAGTTCTAAAAATCAGGATAATCACTAACACCACAATTACTACAAAAAGCGGTCTTAATGCGTGGCTTTTCATTTATTCTCCTATGAATCTTTTTGGATCTCTATATTCATTCAATGCAAATTTTAAATTGAAAAATGCAAAATATGTAGGGGTTCAAGATTTTGAACCCCTACATATTAATTACAATTTGCACTTTGCATTTTACAATTTGCAATAATATTTAGCCGTTACTCTTGACGGCTAAATAGTTGCGGTTATGTTTACCCACCTCAATAACCTGCTGCTGCTTTCTTATGGCACTTTGCGCAATCTTTCACGACAGAAAATGCCTTTTCCCCATTATGGCATGCTCCGCAGAACTCACCTATCTTATGTGGAGCTGTTATCTTTACTGAGCCTTCCTTGTTAGGGCCTTTCATAGGGAAAGGCTTTGTATGGCAATCGTTGCACTTTAGTCCTTTATCCGCATGGACCTTGCCATCAAAGATGATCTTGCCCATGGCACCTCCTGCAAACTCCAGGGTCTTTTCAGGAGGAACTGCCATTACATTACCAACAAATGCAATTGCTGCTATAAATGTTATAAATGTTAATGCAAGTGTAATAATCCTCATCTTTTCACCTCCTTTTCTTCAGAAAGTCTTTTACTTAATGGCAATGGATGTAGCATTCTATCATTCATACAATGGGTAAGTCAATGTTTGCTAAGTTTTTAATCATAATCTTACTTCTGAATATCTGACGTAAGCATCATATAAAAACTCCCTTCTGTCTTTGCTCCCTGCAATCCGCCAAAGATATTGCCAACAATATTTTCACTGCTCGTATCGCTGCTGCCGATTAATACAGTCTCGCCATTCTTGCATGTTATTGTTGTGCTTGCCTCGCGGTAGATAATCTCATTCATGCGGCCGTCAGCAATATAGTTTATCTGAGGGAATATGTCAATATTAATATTGCTGCCTGCTATTCTTGGTCTTACAACAAAGCCTGTTGACACATCCTTAAACTTTGTCTCTTTTATAAAATAACCATGATTTTTTGTATACCAGTAGAACCAGTCTGTATATGGTATGCTCCTGCCGACTGCTATCCTGCCCTCGCTCCCGCTCATAACAAGGAGAGTCTGCTCTCCGCTTGTCCGATGCCTTTCTTTTTCTGCGCCGAGCAGGGCATCTATGTTCACTCCTTTTTTATTAGTCATAATATTACCTATCGCCCACTGCCCACCCCGATATTGCCAGCCGATAGAGGCGCCTATTCTCTTTAATGTAGCCTCATCAACATATCTGATTTTTATCCTCACCTGCTCAATTTTCCTGTCCTGCTCTTTTAAAAAAGCTGCAACTGCCCTTATATTTGCAGGATAGTCTTTAACTATCAGCGAATTTGTCCTTTTATCTACGCTGATTCTTCCCTCTGCAGAAAGAAGAAGCTGGACTGCCTTTTCCATCTCCTCTGCCTTTCTGTAATTAATCTGAAAGACCTTAAGGAGCATCTCATCGGCAAAAGAAGAAGATGCAATATAAGCTAAAAGGGCTAAAAAA
>JACRON010000095.1 GCA_016214425.1 Nitrospirota bacterium | reverse complement strand
CGGAGGATACTCCAATCCTGATGTGGATGCGCTCATTGCAGAAAGCAAACTCACGCTTGATTTTGAGAAGAGGAGGACAATCAATCAAAAACTGCATTCAATCATAGCTGATGAAAATCCGTACACCTTTCTCTGGACATTAACAAACTATGCAGGCGTTCAGAAAAAGGTGAGAAAGGTAGAGATACACCCGTACAAATTCTTCAGCTTTGCTGATGAGTGGTTTATACCAGAGGCTGAGCAGAAATAAAGGCTGGGGGCTTGAGGCTATGGTTTGGATTTGATTGCCAGTCCCAAGTCCCTAATCTCCAGCCCCATTTTTAATTATATGAAGTTCATCGCAATCAAAAGGGAGCTCGGCCTTGACAGGGGCATTGCTGTTCAATACCTCTCATGGCTCAATAATCTTATTCACGGCAATTTTGGCAGCTCCTTCAGGACAGGAAGGCCAGTCTTTAGCGAGCTGATAAAGGTCGGCGTGAATACCCTTATCCTTACAATCGGTTCACTGATTGTTACCCTTCTGATTGCTGTCCCAATTGCGATTGTATCTTCATTGAGGCGTCGTCCTTTTCTATCATGGGGCCTGACGCTATTCGCCTATGTGTTATCTGCACTTCCTGTATTCTGGCTCGGTTATTTAGCTATTTATATCTTTACAAAAAAATTTAATCTTTTTCCGTTTTTATCTGCTGGAGCAGTTAGCGGCTCCAAGCTTAACTGGCTCTATTTCCTCCTCCCTATAATTGTACTCGGCATTGGCAACGGTTCAATAAGCGAGATAATAAGACACCTCAGGGCACAGCTTGAGCGTGTCCTTTCAGAGGATTATATAAAGGCTGCAAAGGCTAAAGGCGCATCTATCTGGAGGCACTCCTTTAAAGAAGGCATCCTTATCCCTGTTACCACCATGGTTGCTGCAAAGACTCCCTTTATTCTTGGCGGTGCCGTTGTGGTTGAGCAGGTTTTTAACTGGCCAGGCATGGGAAGGCTTGCATGGCAGGCAGCGCTGGACAGGGACTATCCTGTAATCATGGGCATTACAATATTTGCTGCAATTGTTGTTCATCTTGGCAGGCTGTCGCAGACTATTGTATTCGCCTTTGTGAACCCCCAGATAAGTGAAAAAGGAGAGGATGCTTGAGAACAAGGTATATACAAAGGGGCGCAGAGGTCAGCGAGTTTTCACAGATACCCATCTGGAGAAGGGCAAACAAAAAGGATTTGATACAGATTGGCTTTGGCCTCTTTGTCGTCTTGTTTGTATTGAGCTCTTATATCACCGCAGTCCTTCACCTTCTCCCTTATGACCCGCTTGAGATAAACCTGAAAGAGATGATGCAGCCTCCTGATTACAAACACATCCTCGGCACAGACTTTATGGGAAGGGATATATTAAGCAGGATTATTGTCGGCTCTCAGGCATACTTTATGCCGGGGCTTTTGGCCATTATCATTGCCATCTTCTTTGGCACAATGGCAGGCCTTGTTTCAGGCTATAATGGAGGCAGGACAGACTCCATCATCTCATACATCCTTGACCTTATAGATTCCATACCAAAGATGGTTATCATCCTCCTTGCCATTGCCTTTTTCAGGCCTGGTATATATTTCATAATGCTTATTGTGGGCATAACGAATATACCTACCGTTGCCTCTCTCATAAAATCAAAGGTTATATTCTTAAAAAAGAGAAACTTTATCGAGGCTGCAAAGGCATTGGGCCTTAAGACGGTGGTTGCCGCCGGCAAAGACTATTTCTTCAGGGGCGATTTCTTTCTTTCAACAGCGCCTGCTGCGGCAATATTAATCAGCATACTTGGCTTCTATCTTCTTGGCGACGGCCTGAACAATCTGCTTGAATGGCGGAGGAAAAGGTAGTGTCAGAGCCAATTTTAAAAGTAGAGGATTTAAGGACATACTTTTATTCTTACGCAAAGGAGGCGTTTATAAGGTCTGTTGACGGCGTCTCATTCAGCATCAAAAAGGGAGAGGTGCTTGGCATTGTAGGCGAATCAGGCTGCGGAAAGAGCATTACCGCCCAATCTGTAATGGGTTTGGTAACCGACGGCCCAGGGATTATTTCAGGCAGCATCTTGTTAACTTACAATGGAAAAACAATCAATCTCCTTGAAGGGCTGTCTGATTATGTATCTGTCAAAACAAGAAGAAAGGCGATACTTGAAATAGCAAAGGATGTTACAGGGTGGTTGAAGAGAAGCGAGATCCTAATGAGGGGTGTAAGGGGCAAGGTCATAAGCATGATATTTCAAAATCCAAAATCTGCGCTTAATCCATTTATCCCTGTTGGGGAACAGATTGCAGAGTCAATAATGCTTCACAGCGGAATATCAGCCAAAAAAGAGGCAATAGGCGCTGCTGCTAAATGGCTTGAACGTGTCCAGATTGACTCGCCGTCCATGCGGCTTTATGATTATCCCTTTGGCTTAAGCGGGGGCATGTGCCAGAGGGTTATGATTGCTATGGCATTGTCAGCAGAGCCTGCGCTTCTGATTGCTGATGAGCCGACAACAGGCCTTGATGTAACTATCCAGACAAAGATAATTGAGCTTTTAAAACAATTAAAAGAGGAGCTTAATCTGACAATCCTCCTTATAACGCATGATATGAGCGTTATAATGCAGCTTGCTGACAGGATTGCAGTTATGTACGGCGGCAGGATCGTTGAATACGGTTTAAAAAGGGAGATAATGGACAGCGATTCTTTTATCAGGCATCCTTATACAATAGCCCTTTTAAATTCCCTGCCGACAGTAGAAGAGATAAAGATGAAGGAGAGGCTCAGGGCAATTAAAGGTGATGTCCCTGATACCATTATACTCTACAGGGGATGCAGATTTTATGAGCGGTGCGATTTGAAGAACGAGAGGGTAAAGAAGAGGTGCAAGGAGTCTGAGCCAGAGATGATAGAGATAGGCACAGGGCACTATATGCGCTGTTGGCTCGCAGAGGAGTAATATCTTTTTTCTGTCATTCCCGCATAGTCTCTGAGCGGGAATCCAGACTTGTCCCCGCGAAAGCGGGGAACTATACAAATAAACATGGATTCCTGCTAAAAACATGCAGGAATGACATTATTGCAGGAGCAGGTTTGAAACCTGCTCCGAGACATTTAGGTTCAGGTTGCAAACCTGAACCTGCAATGAATGAGGCACCGCCTCGCCCCTGCAATTACGGTATATATTATGTCAGACACAATACTTGATGTTGTAAATCTGAAAAAATATTTTTATCATTCCACAGGGCTCTTCTCTTCCTTGAAAAAGGAAAAGAGTGTAATCCCTGCAGTTGATGATGTAAGTTTTTATCTGAAAGAAAAAGAGACCCTCGGCTTAGTCGGCGAGAGTGGATGCGGCAAGACAACAGTAGGCAAGCTCATACTCAGGCTTATTGAGCCGACAGATGGAAAGATTGTTTTTAATGGAATGGATATGCGAAACCTCCGGAAATCAGAATTAAGAAAGGTGCGGAGCCAGATGCAGATGATATTTCAGGATTTAGATGCTGCGCTAAATCCACGGATGAAGGTAAAGGATATATTAAAAGAGGCTATAACAGTCTATGAAGACCTTGATTATTATACGGTGAATAAGAGGATTACTGAATTGATGAATCAGGTGAATCTTAAAAAGAGCAAGCTCGGCAATTATCCCGATGAATTAAGCGGGGGTGAAAAGAGACGTGTTGGAATTGCAAGGGTCCTTGCTGTTAAGCCAAGACTTATTATTGCAGATGAGCCGACATCTGCTCTTGATGTATCTATTCAGGCACAGGTAATAAATCTGCTCAGGGATTTGCAGGAGGAGCTTGGACTCTCTTATCTTTTTATATCCCATGACTTGAGGCTTGTTGAGCTGATAAGCGATAAAGTTGCAGTGATGTATATGGGAAGGATTGTTGAGATGGGGCTTTCTGATAGGATTGCCCATAAGCCTATGCACCCATACACGAATGTATTGTGGTCATCCCTGACAGAGGGTGGTGAGAAAACTATCTCCCGCGGCCTTTCATGGCAGGTCTTTGACTTTGGGCAGTCTGTTACAGGCTGCCGCTTTCATCCCAGATGCGAGGTATTTAAAGCGCGGGGCAACCCCAAAGAATGCACTGACCCGCAAAACGAACCCAAATTAACAGAGACAGGCACAAGCCACTATGTCGCCTGCCATTTTCCTCTTTTATAGGCCAGCCAGCCAATCCATGCTCCAATGACAGCGCCTGCAAAGACATCAGATGCAAAGTGGGAGTCAAGGTATATTCTTGATAAGCTGGCAATTCCAGCAAGTGAATAAAAAATGTACCTGCCTTTGGGATATACTGATGACAAAATCGCTGCCAGCGCAAATGAAGATGCAGTATGGCCTGATGGAAAGGAGTCAAAGCCTATTGTTATTGAAGGCCCGAGGTTGCTTGCTCCTGTATCAGTCATTGTTGGCCGAGGCACTATAATGCCAGCAAGAATAATAGCAAACAGGCCAAATTTTCCTGTTCTCAGCAATCTACCATTTTTTTTTAAATATCCAGCAAGCATTAAGATTATTGCTATAACAGCCTGAACGCCGCCATCGCCGAATTTATTCAGGGTCTGGACAAATGTCTCCCATTCTGCTGACTTGATGTTTGTCTTAACAAAATCCCTGATTTGATGGTCAAGGGCAAAAAGGATAAAGAGGATTATTATGGGTATAAGAATATAGGCTGATTTTTTTATAATAGATTTTTTGTCCATCATTTTTTATCTAACCTGCATTGCGCCATGTTGTTTGCCAGTAAGATATATATGCTATCCTGACCAGCATAGTGCATTCCTGTTGCCTCTTTTAATTCCCTTGCATAAGGGAGTTTTGTAATTACATACAACGGTGTTTCTTCCCCTGCCATTGCCTTGAGTTTTTCTATATCGTCATTATGCAGAGTAAGAACCTTCTGCTGGGAATAAAACAGGATGCTCGGATTATTTATGCGGTATGCAGCAATCCTTCTTTCAGGCTCATTCTTTTCTTTAATAGCCAATGCAAAATTTTTTAGCGGAGATTGAATCAGCTTTTCTATATCAGGCATGGCAAGATTAAGGGCAATTAGTAGAAATATGGAAGATGTAAGGCCGATTATTCCGATTAATAAACTACGCATATCTTTTAAAGAAGCAATAGCCGATAATACTCCTGATGTAAAAAAGAGTACAGCCAAAATAATCGGCCATCTTCCAATCTTAATAGGTATATCTGCAAAGCCGCCTGGAAGGTCTGGGTGCACCCTGCTTAATATTGCTGGCATAAGGATAAGGCCAGCAGCAAGGATTATGCAGATGATTGAGAAGAAGGCAGCAGAATATTTTGCCCCCCTTGGTAAGGGGGGACATAGAGGGGTTAAGTATTCCTTTAACAGCATTGCAGTAATCAGCGCCATTGGCGGAAACAGGGATGCTATGTAATTTGGCAGCTTTGTCCTTGATGAAGAATATAAAAACTGCTAAAAACCAGATGACTGAAAACAGCATAAGCCTTTCATTTAAATTCAGATCCTTTAAGCTTCGTGGTGTCAATTTATATATGAAAAAAAAAAAAAAAGCGCTCCACGGAAAAAAGCCGATGAGTATAACAGGGATGTAATAGAAAATAGGGCCGCTGTGCCCGGAGTTTACACTGGTGAATCTCTGGATGTTGTGCTTTAGAAAAAAGGCATTGATATATTCCCATCCGTTTGCCCTGATTTCCAGAATATACCATGGAAGAATAATGGCAAGGAAGATTATCGCGCCTGAAAACAACCGCGCCTCTTTTAGCGTTTCCTTGAATCTCTTTGTCAATATCAGATACGGTATGATAGTCATCGCAGGTATTGCAATGCCTATTGGCCCTTTTGTAAGTACAGCAAGCGCCATTAATGCGCATGATACAAGATAGAGCCTTTTGTTTTGGCCTTCCATTGCAAGGAAGAAAAGATACAGGCTTGTTGCAATGAAGAATGTAACTGTCATA
>JACRON010000094.1 GCA_016214425.1 Nitrospirota bacterium | reverse complement strand
TGTTACTGATACTGCATTAATAGGGACGCTTGATAAAGCTACCATAGAGCCATCCCGCCTCATGACCACAGAGGCAATTGAAAAGGCCGTCCTCTTTGCCTTAACTGTTCCTGCAAATGTCTGCCCCCTTGAAATATCTGTTATCAATCAGCAGACACCTTGGAAGGTGCCGATTATACCATATCAGCAGCAGCACCCGAAGTAGTAGTATTTTTAGCAGCCTGCCGCCCTCATTTTCCACTTTCTTAATTTATTGAGTTTGGGGCTTGGAGTGAAAAGTCTGTGGTAAGAAATCATGCACCTATGCTCTTTGAAGCAAGGTTTTTCTAAAGGCTGAACGACTGAAATCAGCGGGGGCTGCAAGCCATCCGCTGGATTGAGTAGTTAGGTGTGTGTAGAAATATTGAATAAATATCCTTACCCTAAGGCCTTCGTAATTTCACCATACGCTTCGTCAATATTATCGTCTGATATCAAGATAGGTTTCCCGAATCGCACCTTTATTGTAGAAAAAGGCATTGGCCATTTCTTTCGATCCCAACCATGACTCTCGAAGGCTTTTGAAGCCTTAAATTGCATTGGAACAATGGGAACTTGACTTTGTAATGAAATATGAAGCATTCCCTTTTTTGCCACAAAAGCGGGGCCACTCGGCCCGTCTGGTAAAAGAACAGTGGAATATCCCTTTTTTAGGTATTCCACAAGTTCGTCAGCCGCCTCTCGTCCGGAATGCCCTGTAGACCCAAGGATTATTTTCTTAGCACCCCTAAAGCGAAGGAATAAATGAATTGACTTCATAAACCAGAAGGGATGTTGCATCCAAACATGCGACCGGTTGCGCAAGAATACGCAACCATACAAAGGAACAAAGGTATGCCAATAACAGAAAATATAATTTCGCTGGGCATCAAGGTGCTCCTGACCAACAATTTCGATCTTACTCGTAAAATGAACAATTAAGGTGTAGACAACCAAAATCAGAGCGACAAAATAACTATAAAGGTAGAATACCGGCTGGAGGATGAGAGGCACATTATCTACTTTATACCTGTATAAAAATGAGTTTCCCATGATTCTATTTTTCACCTAACAATATTATTACATAGTTTTCTGCACTTTATCAAATTTAAAAATAATTGAAAAGTTTTATTTCATTTTTTTAATTGCCTAAATGGATAACCTTCATTTGGCGCAGATTTTTTATTTTCTTAATGATTGTGGATAATCCCCAATCCACTTTACGAAAGGGAGGTGAGGAGTTGTTTTCGTGATGCTGCATAAATATCACTTGCCTTGATGCCAGTTTTACGCATTTCAGCAGATATTTGGAGCATCTTCACGGGCTGTTGAAAAAGTCATCAACAGCCTTGATTACACAGTTCTTTCAAGGAGTTTTAATCTGTGTAATCAGAGATTGTGGGTTTTTCAACAAGCTCAGAATAATTGACATAAATGACATAAGATTTGACAAAATGTCAAAAAATAATGTCCTGCCTCTTAATCATTTCAAAGACAAAATTATAACATATTGATAGATAACAAGAATATAAAATTAGTTTTAACCTCTCATCTGGCACAAATATTGCTATTATATTTGAAAAGGGGATTATTTTTTCTTTGTAAAAGATTTTCCAAAAACAATCATTAATTACAACCTATTGATTCATCAGCATAATTTAAAAGTATTGAATTTTTCCAAAACCTGTTATAGGAGGGGAGAATCTTCTTCACATATTATCAGGATGGTCATTTCTATCATTATACTTTGAAAAGGCTCCTTAGCCAATAGTTGCAGAACGGAGGATGATTACCATGAAAGAGTTAATCACTGAAGAGAGACTCCCTTTTGAGGTTGGAGACACCTGGTCAGCGCCAATGAACGGGGAAGTGTATATATATAAGATATTGGCTATAGGGGATATTATTGTTTCTGATAGAAGATACAGGTGCTTCAAGATAAAGGAAATAATGGAGGATGGGAGAGAAAACTGTTACTGGTATGCCCCTGATACCGGTATTGTTAAGTGGAAAATAGGAAAGATAAAAGGAGTGAGATGACCGTATTGGTAAAAGAGAGGAGCTGAGAAATCTGAATGAATTATACGGCGGTATGGCTTATGATGTATTCAATTATATGTTTAATTACCCTGCCTATATGGGCTACTTGTATTATCAGACCCACAATGAGTTCCTAACAGGCTGTTGAAAAAGTCATCAACAGCCTTGATTACACAGATTAGAAAAAATGATTACACAGAGGTATTTTTAGCAAAATCCGCCAATAGTGTTTTTTCTTGACAAGCTTTTGTCAAGTTGGTATATTAGTCAATAAATTATATAGTTTCTAAATATTGAAACTATATAGAGGTGTGGTTTTATGGATATGGATGAAAGAATATACGAGCTTCATGCTGATATCTGCCAGATACTTGCAAATCCAAAGAGGCTGAAGATTATAAATACATTAAGGGATAAAGAACTCTCTGTAAATGAGCTTGCAAGGCGGATTGGTGTTACAAAGGCAAACCTTTCGCAGCATCTTTCAATCCTCAGGCAGAGGAGGGTTGTTTTAACAAGGCGTGAAGGGGTTACCATTTACTACCGTATTGCAAATCCAAAGGTATTAAAGGCATTTGATATTATGCGCCAGGTTCTTTTTGAGCAACTGGCAGAGAATAGGAAGATATATAAGGTATATGCAGCGTCAAAGTAAAGGAGTATTACATGTCAAAAACAATCACCATCCTTCTTTCAACAACACCTTACAGTTTTGAGAATACACATACAGCAGCAAAGATAGCAGAGGCGGCATTATCAAAAGGCCATGAGGTAATTGTCTTTGCCTCAGGCGACGGTGTTCATAATTTCACAAAAGACCAGAAGGCAAAGGGCATTACTAATGCATCAGAGGTTTTCAGCAAATTGATTGAGAAAGGGCTTTCAGTGGAGCTTTGCGGCACCTGCCTTATCTTC
Organism: Nitrospirota bacterium; assembly: GCA_016214425.1. Classification (GTDB taxonomy): domain Bacteria; phylum Nitrospirota; class CAKKRA01; order 9FT-COMBO-42-15; family 9FT-COMBO-42-15; genus 9FT-COMBO-42-15. Next base: position 3,615 of record JACRON010000094.1, on the reverse strand, counting down.
CGCGGTATAAAAAAGGAGACGCACTTAGATGGCGCTAAGCCAAGTTCGTTGACGAAGCTTTTTGAAATAACCAAAAAGTCAGATGTATTTATAAATCTGGGAATGTGAGGAGGCAAAATGGCTGAGCTATGCATCCTTGTAAGGACAGCGCCTTACAGCAAGATAAATGCAGCAGAGGCAGTAAGGCACATAAATGGCGCTATGGCTAATGATGTAAAGACATCAGTTGTTTTTGTAGATGACGGCGTCTATTGTCTGAAAGACAATCAGGATATGGGTGATTCAGGTTTTACATCCATATCTGCTGCAGTTAAAGAGATTATCGGCACAGCAAAGGCAGGAGAGGGTGATACGCTTAAGATATATACGCACAAAGACTCTCTAAAGGAATGCGGAATAGGCGCTGATAAGATGTTAAGCGGTTTTGAGGTTGTTGACGATAAAGGCTTGGCAAAGATTGTTGGCAGCGCAAAGACATTGATGATATTCTAAAAATGATTACACAGATTAAAAGGCATGATTGCTCAGATTATGTTTTTAATCGGTGTAATCGTTTTTAAAAATCTGTGTAATCAGTTATAACATGGAGGCAATATGGCTTCGTATCTGATACTTATATCAAGTGCACCTGGTACAAAGAATTTTGACAGGGCCTTTTCTCTGGCAGAGAATATTAAGGAAAATGGAAATAGTATAACCCTCTTTCTTATTCAAGATGGTGTAAGGGCTGCTGTCAATGCAGGGGCGGTTCGCGAACTGCCCCTACTTATAAACTCCGGCGTAATGTGCTATTTACTTGAAGAGGATTTAAGGTTGAGGGGTTTTGAAAGGGGTTCGCTCTTACCAAAAGTAGAGCTTGTGGGCTATAATGAATTGGTTGAATTGATGGCATCAGACAGTGTTACAACACTCAGTGTATTTTAAAGATACTCTATAAGAATATCTGATTACACCGATTACAAAAGCAGATTACTCAGATTATTAAAAAACATTTTTATTAATGTAGTCTTTCATAGGAGGGCTAAACTATGGCAGGCAAGACAATCTGCATCTTAGGCGGTGGAAGCGGTGGCTTAGTTGTTGCTAATAAATTAAAAAAATTCCTTGGCGCTGAACACAGAATTGTTCTTGTTGATAAGCTTAGCTACCATCTTTTTAATCCTTCACTCCTCTGGCTTATGGTCGGCTGGAGAAGGCCTGAGGATATGAAGAGGGACTTCAGCCTTCTTAAAAGAAAAGGGATAGACTTTATTCAGGCAGAGGTTAGCAATATTGATTTTGACAAACAGGCCGTTCTTACTACCAAAGAAAATATTAAATACGATTATTTGGTTATTTCTCTTGGTGCAGATTTATATCCTGAAAAGATTTCCGGTTTTAAAGAGGCAGCATATAATCTATATCAGCTTTCAGAGGTTGAAAGATTAAGGGATAGCCTTCCTGATTTTAAAGGCGAAAAGGTTGTTGTAATGGTAAGCTCTATCCCTTTCAAATGCCCTGCTGCACCTTATGAGGCTGCCCTCATTCTTAATGCCTATTTTAAAAAGCAAAATAAAAATGTTCAGGTTCAGGTTGTATCTCCAGAGCCTCAGCCCATGCCTGTTGCAGGCCCTGCGATGGGGCAGGCTGTTGTCTCTCTCCTCAACATGAGCGGCATTCAATACATGCCGAATACCACAATTAAAACAGTAAAGGCAGATAAAAAGGAACTTGAGGCTGCTGATGGAAAGTCAATACCCTTTGATATGTTGGTCGGTGTTCCATCTCATGGCGCACCTGCAGCAGTAAAGGGTTCGCCCATTATTGGCGAGACTGGCTGGATACCAGTGAATGCAAAGAATCTCCAGACAAAGATTGAAAATGTCTATGCCATTGGCGATATAACATCCATTCCTTTGCCTGTTGGAAAGCCCTTGCCAAAGGCAGGTGTATTTGCCCATCTTGAGGCAGAGGTGGTTGCACACAATATAGCAGCCAAGATAAAGGGCAGGCCTGCATCTGCTGAATTTAAAGGTGATGGTTACTGCTTTGTGGAACTTGGCGATGGAAGGGCAGGCTTTTCAAAAGGAAATTTCTATGCAGAGCCTGCGCCTGCTGTCTCATTATACAAGCCGGGGAGGCTCTGGCATATCGGCAAGGTGTTGTTTGAAAAGTGGTGGCTCTGGAAGTGGTTTTAATTTCTGTTATGAGATCACCCCTCACCCTAACCCTCTCCCGCAAGGGGAGAGGGAATAAAAATAATAACCCATTCCCATAAGGGAGAGGGGACATTAAAATCCCCCTCCCTTGACGGGAGGGGGCAAGGGGGAGGGGTGAATTAGTCTTGCAGGAGGTATTAATATGTATAACCGCATCCTGAAGATAGCCCTATCAGCCTTTTTCTTTATAACAATCGCTGCAGGTATAGCAGAGGGAAAGGATGCCCTGCTGCAGGGCCAGATTCTCAGTGAGAGGTGCCTTGCAGAGGGAAGGCTCTCTGCATGCTTCATAGAATGGACAAACAAGAGCCCCGTTGTTCTGTTTACAGGCGACAGAAAGCTCTACAGAATTGAATTGCATCGTGCAGCCCAGTGGAAATTAGACAATGCCTTTGGCAAGCAGGTTGTAGTTAAAGGGGTTGTCAAAGGTAATAAGATAATGGTGAATGACATTGCTGTGCTTGGCGGCAAGAGAAAGCTCTCTAAGGCATGTCTATAAAGGTGATTCTGTGTTAATCCTGCTTTTTATTTTTGCTATTCTTACAGGCTGTGTTGAGAAATCCGGAAGGGTCTCCTCAACAGAGTTACTGCCCGGATTTATAGCAACAACAGAAGAGCTCGCAGCAGCGCTGAATCAGAAGAATATTGTGATAGTGGATGCAAGGGGTGCAGAGGATTACCAGAAGATACACATACCCAATGCTGTAAATATACCCAAAACGCAGTTCCGCGAATTCACAGCCCTCAAGGATATCCTCAATTATAAAAGGGACAATGGATTTTTTATTCCGCAAGAAGTTGCTGAAAGAGTCTTCAGCAATGCAGGCATAGATGCGGGCACAAGGGTAATAGTTTACGACAGCATTGCCTTTCCAGATGTTCAGAGGGGCGCAGTGTAAGCAGCAGGCCATCAAAAATACAGAAAAAGGTCTTTGTTGCAAAACCTCAGATAGATATAGTTGCAGGCCGTGAGTGGCTGCTCAAAAACAGAGAGGATGTAATTGTTCTGGATATGAGAAGCTTTGAGGAGTATGTTGGCGTGAACCCTGCTGGCAACCCAAGGGGAGGACATATTCCGGGCGCTATCAGCATAGAGTGGCTTCACCTTTCCGGAGATGCTACGGTCAAGTCCCCTAAAGAGATGCAGAGGGTTCTCAAAGAGGCTGGTGTTACCAGTGACAAGGAAATTGTCACCTACTGCAATATAGGTTTTGGAAGGTCAACCTATGGGCTGATGGTTCTCAAGATGCTCGGCTACACCAATGTCCGTGTATACGGCGGCTCCTTTGAAGACTGGTCAAATACTACAGAGCTTCAGGTAGCCACAACTAAGATAGGGTCTTTTAAGGACTGGAGGCAATAAGATGTGGGATGGCCTTATAATTGGTGCCCTCTTTGGTTTTGCCCTGCACAGGGG
>JACRON010000129.1 GCA_016214425.1 Nitrospirota bacterium | reverse complement strand
TTTGCCTTTTCTTTGGACATTATTAATACAGCAGCAGCGCCATCGCTTATGGGGCAGGAGTTGCCTGGTGTAACGCTCCCATTTTCTTTAAATATGGTTGGATATACTGAAAGCATCTGCTCTGTTAAGGCGACATTTGGCCCCTCATCCTGTGCAAATATCTCCGGCGCCACCTCTTTTCCTGCAACCTTCTTTGGCACACTTACAGGCACGAGCTCGTCCTTGAATTTTCCCTCCCTGATTGCCCTGAATGCAAGTTTGTGGCTCCTTATGGCAAACTTGTCCTGCTCTTCTCTGGTTATATTAAACTCCTCAACAAGGTTCTCTGCTGTCCTTCCCATAAGCTGGTTGCATATTGGGTCTGTCAGTCCCTCCCATAGGCTGTCTACCATCACGCTGTTTTTTAATCTCTTTCCAAATCGCAAATCCCTGCTTAAATACGGCGCGCTGCTCATGCTCTCTGCGCCGCCTGCAATCTGTATGTCTGCATCGCCTGCCTGAATATTCTGACAGGCATTTACAATGGACTGCAAACCAGATGAGCAGTTTCTCTGCACAGTATATGCCGGGATCTCTATTGGCAGGCCTGCCATTAATGCGATTACCCTCGCTATGTTTGGCGCATCAGATGACTGGCTTACACAGCCAAAAATCACCTCATCTATCAGCTTTGGGGCAATCTTTGTGCGGTTTATTAATTCCCTTATAACTATTTCGCCAAGCCTCTGGGCAGGTATGTCTTTTATCGCCCCCCCGAGATTTCCAATGGGTGTTCTTACGCCGTCTACAATAACAACTTCTCTGCGATTCGTGGTCATTGTTTCCCTCCTGTGTGTATTAGTAATTTCTGAGTTACTGTTTCAAGCATACTTGAATTTTAATGTAATGATGCTAAGTAGTCAAGGGATTTGGCTGTAAAATTTAAAGAAAAAGCAAAAACAATGAAGGGGGGGGGTATTATTCCTCCCTTTGGAAAAGGGAGGTTAGGAGGGATTTTGAGACCGTTATTAACATGGGATGAGGGACATTTCCCATAATAAAATTATGAGGTAAAGCGTCTCAAGCAGGAAAGCCATGAAATCAGGGAAAGAAAAAGATATTAGGAGGGTTTGGAGAAGCGGCGTATAAAGATATTACTTGACAAATAGTAGAACTATTTGTAAGATTCAAATATGATAATTAAGAGGGATGTTTATGACAGCATCAAGCCGCTTATTCACGCTCCTGAGGTTATTGTTATAACCGGCATGAGAAGGGTAGGGAAAACCACCCTGCTCCGCTATATACAGGAAAACCTCAAAACAGGAAACTATATCTTCCTTGATTTGGAAAACCCCGCTACACAGAAGCTCTTTGAAGAGAAAAACTATGATATGATAATAGAAAGCCTTGCTTTTTTAGGTCTGGACATAAAGCAAAAAGGATATGTTTTTCTGGATGAAATCCAGTTTGTCAAGAGTATCCCATCAGTCGTCAAATACCTTTTTGACCATTACAAGATTAAATTTTTTCTCAGCGGCTCCTCAAGCTTTTATCTCAAAAACCTTTTTTCAGAATCTTTGGCAGGCAGAAAATATATTTTTGAGCTCTTTCCGCTGAATTTCAAGGAATTTTTGAGGATGAAAGGCGCTAAATTCAATCTCAAGGTATTGAAGAATAAGATTTCAGAAGCAGTGTTCACCCAGATTGACCGCTACTATTCCGAATATATACTATACGGCGGATTTCCAGGCGTAGCAGCAAAAGATTCAATCACTGAGAAAAAGAAGATGCTTGAAGATATCTTTACCTCATACTTCCAGTTGGAAGTGAAACAACTGGGGGATTTCCGGAAGCTGAATGTTGTCAGAGACATGCTGCTGCTGCTTATGGAAAGAACAGGAGCCAAACTGGATATACAGAAGCTTTCCAGAGAACTCAGTGTTTCACGTGAGACGATTTATAATTATATCGCTTTTCTGGAGAATACTTATTTTATCAAACTCATCAGGCCGTTCAGCCGAAGCAGGGATGCAGAGATAAGGAGCATGCCCAAATTTTACCTTTGCGATACAGGGCTGGTCAACCATTTTGCCCGTGTGAGCGCTAAGCTCAAGGTGTATGAACAGGATTTATACAAATTACGCAACCTTTGCAGAGAATTGAATCTGAATAACTACAGGATGGTTTCCCGAAAATACAGCGGTTTGAAACATATTGCATACGGCTTTATGCTATGAGTAAGCATCGGGCAAGAAGGGCGGGAATGCTATTCTTGCCAAAAGAATTAATACACAAGGGTAGAAAATAAAAAAGGAGATGGAAATAATTTCCCTCTCCTTTTTAGTTGATTAACATTAGTCCTCTAAAAGTTTATAGCCAACGCCGGCAAATTGTATGTTTGCAGGGTCATCGCAGCGGGGTGGTGATACTGCATGGACTCCGCCGCATTTCGGGCATTTGCCCACAAAGGTTTTTAATACAAATTTCTCGCCGCACCCCTGACACTTTGCCTCAAGGCCGCCGTTTGGAAGCGGCATATTTTTTATGCCTCCTCCGTGCGCATTAGATACAAATTCAACAAGCTCTCTGCCTTCTGAATAAGGCCCTGCGCCTGTTCCGCAGCTTCCGCAATCACCCATTTTAATAATACCTCCTGTTAATCATTACTTAAAACAACACAATAATACTACACTTAGCCATCAGAAAGCAACCTGTTTTTAATTCTTGAGGCTGATTAAAAAGCCAGCGGGCATAGGGGGTTGACCGAAAAGAGTTTATTTATTCCAATTAGTATATTATGCGGTTAGGGTTATAGAGATATTACAATAGAATGCCAATTTTTCTTTGACAAACGGGACATACTTCTGGTAGATTAACGAAAATCGGTTAATTATATTGTTATCAATAAAATTAAACAGGTTTTTTCTATATTAATTTCCTCTTGACTTTTAAATGTGATAGTCATAACATATGAGCATCAAGTCTAAGGTAGGTTTCAATTTTTCCATTCAAGGTTTCAGTTTTCCTTATGCTCCGATAGGTTTCTGATGGTTTTATAACTAATCAGCGGCTTTTAACAGGAGGCAGAACAAATAAAATTAAAAATTTAAAAATAAAAATTCAAAATTCTGGAAAAATATTTCTATTAAATTTTCAGAGAAATTTCTCAGGGAAATGTGGGGATAAAGGAATTTCCCCCTTTGAAAAAGGGGGATTAAGGGGGATTTTAAAAATTAAATATTACAACAGCCTGTAGGAACGAATTTACCTGCCTGTCGGCACACAGGTTCGTGCAAAAGGCACGGTTAAAACCGTGCCTACAAACGAGGAGGGATGCAAAATGACTGTTTCACGAAGGGATTTCTTAAAGCTCTCAGGAACAGCAGCAGCGGCAGCAGGCCTTACTGTTATTGACTATGACCTTGAACCTGCAAAGGCCTATGCCCAGACCCTCAGGATAAAAAATGCGAAAGAGACTGCATCTATCTGTCCATACTGCGCAGTTGGATGCGGCCAGATTGTCCACAGCATTGACGGCAAGGTCGTAAATATTGAAGGGGACCCTGACCATCCAATCAGCCTCGGCACCCTCTGTCCAAAAGGGAGCGCCACATACCAGCTTGTTGTAAATGAAAGAAGACTCTCCAAAGTAAAGTATAAAGCGCCTAACTCAGACAAGTGGGAAGAAAAGCCCCTTGACTGGGCAATGGACAGGATTGCCAATCGAAGCGCCATGATTACAAATGAAGAGGCATACCTCCTGTGCAAGCTCAACCGGGCGCTGGGCGTCGTTTACCTTGAACATCAGGCGCGTGTCTGACACTCCTCTACGGTGCCCGGTCTGGGCGTCTCATTCGGCAGGGGTGCAATGACCAATCACTGGATAGATTTAAAGAACAGCGACTGCATACTTGTAATGGGCTCAAATCCAGCAGAGAATCATCCATGCGGATTCAAATGGGCTATTAAGGCTAAAGAAAAGGGCGCAAAGATAATAAGCGTTGACCCGAGGTTTACACGCTCATCATCTATTGCAGATATCTATGCGCCAATGCGCTCAGGAACAGACATCGCCATACTCGGCGGCATGATTAATTATGCAATAGAGAATAATCTTTATCACAAAGAGTATGTCTTGGAATTTACAAATGCTGCAACTTTGATTGATCCGCAGTTTGGTTTTATGGACGGCCTTTTCACAGGCTTTGATAAGGAGAAGAAGACCTATGACCGCGCAACATGGAAATATCAGGCAGGGCCTGATGGAAAGGTGATGGAGGACAGGAAGCTCCAGCATCCGCATTGCGTATTTCAATTATTAAAGAGGCACTTCTCCCGTTACACGGCTGATATGGTTTCAAAGATATCTGGCATGCCAAAGGAGAAATTCTTAGAGATTGCAAAGCTCTTCTGCTCAACAGGCGCTGCTGACAAGGTTGGGACAATGATGTATGCAATGGGCTGGACCCAGCATTCCAAAGGCGTCCAGAATATCCGCACAGCAGCCATATTGCAATTGCTTCTTGGCAATGTCGGCATGCCCGGCGGAGGCATCAATGCACTCCGCGGGCATATAAATGTTCAGGGCGCAACAGACTTTGCCCTTCTGTACCATGACCTGCCGGGCTATCTTGGCATACCATCAAAGAAAGACCATCCTACATTAAAGGACTATCTTGAAAAGACAACGGCAAAAACAAGTTTTGCAAGCAACAAGCCAAAGTTTTTTAAGAGCCTGCTTAAGGCATGGTTTGGCAATGCTGCAACAGATAAGAATGACTTCTGCTATGATTATCTGCCAAAGGCAAGCGGCAATTATTCACACATGGCCTTGTTTGAAGACATGTATGCAGGGAAGCTCAAGGGCTTCTTAGTAGTCGGTCAGAACCCTGCAGTTGCTGGCCCAAATGGAAACTTAGAGAGAAAGGCAATGGAGAAATTGGAATGGCTTGCTGTAATAGATTTTTATGAAACAGAGACAGCAGCCTTCTGGAAGGCGCCAGGCGTTAATCCAAAGGACATAAAGACAGAGATATTTCTCCTTCCAGCAGCAAGCAATGTTGAAAGGGAAGGGACATACACAAACAGCGGCAGATGGGTGCAGTGGGGATTCAAGGCAATTGAATCAGAGGCAGACAGAAGGACAGACGGCTGGTATATATATCAACTGGGTCTGAGATTGAGAAAACT
>JACRON010000128.1 GCA_016214425.1 Nitrospirota bacterium | reverse complement strand
TTAGCGCGCGATCATAAAGCTAAATAGAACCGTTCTCACCAATTCACCCCTTAAGCTTATAGAAGCGTAATTATGATACTATACTGCGGGGAAACCAAAAATTCCTCAGATTGATTCTGTTAATTCTGCCCTATGTGTGGTATAATTTAATACATGAAAGGACTGATTACAAAGAAAGAGGCGCGGGAATTTAAAAGACGCTGGAAAGCAGTTAATGAGGCTGAAAAAATGGAACTTCGCCGCACTTCCCCTGCCCAAAAATTTAGGCAGCTTTTAGTGCTTATGCAATGGGTAAAAGGCTTTGGCTGGGGAAAGGCCTTAAAGGCAGAAGAGGCAGAGGGCAGAAAGAGATGGTCAAAACTCAAAAGGTTATATAATGTCTGAGAAGAAATTATCCGGCCTGCCTTTTAAAGTTTTTCGTGATTTTGTCAGGTGGATAAAAACAGAAAAAATTCCAAGTGTTATAATTGGCGGTGTGGCGGCATCCATACTTGGCCGCCCTCGTGTAACGCATGATGTTGATAGCCTTGTAATTATAGATGAAGCCCATCTAAAAGAGTTTGTTCAAAAAGCTAGGCATTTTGGCTTCATTCCACGGAACGATAATATCCTTACTTTTGCCTGTAAGAACCGGGTGTTGCTTATGAAACACAAGCCAACCGCTATTGATATTGACATTTCATTAGGCGCCCTGCCTTTTGAGCACGAAAGCATTAAAAGGTTAGTATGGACAGATGTTGGTGGTCTTAAGCTTCCTCTTTCTTCACCTGAAGACTTGATAATCATGAAGGCTGTTGCCCACAGGCAGAGGGATTTGATTGATATAGAGGCGATACGGGATGCCCATCCTAATCTGAATCTGAAGCGCATTCGCAAATGGGTTAAGGAGTTTTCTGTGGTTTTAGAGATTTAGTGAACAACTCGTCATAGGAGGCATTAATGCCCACATACTTACCCTTTGTACTGGCTGCAGTAGTGGTTGTTATCCTCTTAGTTTGGAGCATTACAGCTCAGGTCAAGAGACATCGCAGCCAGAAGGCAGCGTTAGCTCAGCTTGGCTTTAAGCCATGCCCAGAACAGAAGAGCTGGTTGGAGGAAACTGTTACTCGTATAGAGAATAATAAAGAATTTCGCTACGAGGTGAGGGAGCCCAAGCGTCTGCCTGGCGAGCCAGCCGTATATTATTATATTAAATACCGTCATGGAGGCGTTCGCGAGGATGCAGATGCAGAGGAGGAGATTTTGTTTCCTCTAAAGCGCCCATCATCGGATGGTCTTATTCTGATAGTAAAGCCTTCGTCTCTTGCCCCCGGCCTCGCCACGCGCATGATAGGCGCCGTTGCCACAGCCAACTGGGATGCCCAGCCCGATGATCTCCAGCGCCTTGAGCTTCCTCCAGATCTCAAGGATACCAATCTAATGGGAGCCCTCGGCCCGCCAGGCGCGAGCCTCTATAATCTCATAGACATGAGCACGCTCAGTGTTGTACAAGGCCTCGGAGATACAGGCGGGATGATGGTGCGGTTCCGCAACGCATGGTGCTCTGCTGCCAGCGCCAGTGCGCAGATTCCATTTCGCCTTGAGGAGCTTGTAGCTCGCATTAGGCCGCTGCTCTGAGGTGTCGCACTGTGCGATTTAATTCAATATTTTATGCAGATTACCCATTACTCCTTCGGCAAAATTGATATTGACGGCAAGACTTATACATCAGATGTAATCATATATCCTGACAAGGTTGATGCATCATGGTGGCGGAAAGAGGGGCATTATCTTCAGATAGAAGGCATGCCTGATGCCTTAAAAAATGAGAAGCCTGAAATAATTATAATCGGCACAGGTTATTATGACGCTATGGAATGTGCTTTGATTTATAAAATCCCCCCCCTGCTTAATACATACAGGGGCAGGCTCTGACCCCTCTTTTACACTTAGTTTATTTTTTACACCTTGTCTGCCAAATCCGCCCATAATACCCTTTGACAAAACAATCAAAATAATTATATAATAAACATTTGTTATGTCTAAAGAAAATATAAGAAATTTTTCAATAGTAGCCCATATTGACCATGGCAAGTCAACTTTGGCGGACAGGCTTCTGGAGTATACAGGCGCGCTTTCAAAGAGGGAGATGGTAGAGCAGGTTTTGGATGACATGGACTTGGAGCGCGAGAGAGGTATAACCATAAAGGCTCATGCTGTAAGGCTTACTTACACTGCAAAGGATGGAAAGGAGTATATCCTTAACCTGATTGATACACCAGGGCATGTGGATTTTACCTATGAGGTATCCCGCAGCCTTGCTGCCTGCGAAGGGGCGATCCTTGTGGTGGATGCTGTTCAGGGTGTAGAGGCGCAGACCCTTGCAAATGCCTATCTGGCAATAGATAATAATCTTGAGATTGTTCCAGTAATAAACAAGATTGACCTGCCCAGCGCTGACCCGAAAAGGGTAAAGGAGGAGATTGAGAAGATTATTGGGATTGATGCGTCAGGGGCTGTGCTTGCAAGCGCTAAAGAGGGCATAGGCACAGTAGATGTTTTAGAGGCAATTGTTAACAAGATACCTGCGCCAAAGGGTGACATTAATAAACCCCTTAAGGCATTGATATTTGACTCATGGTATGACAATTACAGGGGCGTTGTTATACTTGTAAAGGTTGTTGACGGCAGAATAACCCCTAATATGAAGATGATGATGATGTCTACAAATGTTGTTTATGAGGTAAATGAGATTGGCATATTTAATCCAAAGATGAATAAGGCACAGGAGCTTTCAGCAGGCGAGGTCGGCTATGTTGTTGCTGCAATAAAAAATGTTACTGATACAAAGATTGGCGATACAATAACAGAGGCAGAAAGGCCTACAGATTCAGCATTCCCTGGCTTTAAGGAAGTAAAACCAATGGTCTTCTGCGGTTTGTATACTATTAACACAGAGCAGTATGAAGACCTTCGGGATGCCCTTGAAAAACTGAAGCTGAACGATTCATCATTTTCATACGAGCCAGAGACATCCTTAGCACTGGGTTTTGGATTTAGATGCGGATTCTTAGGGCTTCTGCATATGGAGATAATCAGGGAAAGGCTTGAGCGTGAGTTTAATCTTTCCCTTATAAGCACAGCGCCTACTGTTGTTTATCAGATTACAACGAACAAGAATGAGAGACTTACGATTGATAATCCTGTAAAGATGCCAGAAGCGCATTTAATTGAAAAATTTGAAGAGCCTTTTATTCTTGCAAATATAATCCTTCCTGATGCTTATGTAGGCTCTGTTATGCAGTTGTGTCAGGACAGGAGGGGCATACAAAAGGAATTTACCTATCTTGGAAAGGACAGGGTGCTCTTAAAATATGAGCTTCCATTAAATGAGATAGTCCTTGATTTTTATGATAAACTAAAGTCTTTAACAAAGGGTTATGCCTCGCTTGATTATGAGTTTATTGGATACAGGGAATCGGATTTGGTGAGATTAGATGTTTTATTAAATGGTGAGATTGTTGATGCCCTTTCCTTTATTACGCATAGGGAAAAGGCTGCAATGCGTGGAAGACAGCTATCAGAAAAGATGAAGGAAATAATACCAAGGCAGTTGTTTGAGGTTATAATACAGGCAGCCATTGCCAATAAGATAATTGCAAGGGAGACAATAAGCCCTTTAAGAAAGAATGTTATAGCAAAATGTTATGGCGGCGATATTACAAGAAAGAGGAAGCTTCTTGAGAAACAGAAAGAGGGCAAAAAGAGGATGAAGCAGGTTGGAAGGGTAGAGCTTCCGCAGGATGCCTTTTTGGCAGTATTAAAGGTAAAGGATTAGAAAGCGAGGTAATTTAAAATTGGAAAAGAAAAGGTCTTTAATAAGGGAATATATTGAGGCTATAGCAATAGCAATACTGCTTGCGCTTGTAATAAGGACATTTATTATTCAGGCATTTAAGATTCCATCAGGCTCAATGATTCCAACATTGGATATTGGCGACCACATACTGGTCAGCAAATTCATCTATGGAATAAGGATACCATATACTGATATTAAACTTCTTGACTTTAAAAAGCCTAACAGAGGGGATATTATTGTTTTTATATATCCAGAGGACGAGAAAAAGGATTTCATCAAAAGGGTTATAGGTGTTCCCGGAGACAAGATTGAGATTAAGAATAAAGAAGTATATGTAAATGGTGAGAAGTTTACTGAAAACTATATTGTCCATCATGACCCGCTTACAAAGCCAAAGGAATATGAACCAAGGGATAACACTGGCTCGATAATAGTCCCTCCTGATTCGCTTTTTGTTATGGGAGACAACCGCGACCAGAGCTATGACAGCCGTTACTGGGGCTTTGTAAAAATGAGCAAGGTTAAAGGAAGGGCATTTATCATCTACTGGTCATGGGACGGCAAGGATACATGGGTCAGATGGTGGAGGATCGGAAAGATAATCAGATAATCCTTTATGAATGTCTTTTTTAATGATGTAAAGAAGATATTAGTAATAAAGCTCAGACACATTGGCGATGTCCTGCTCACTCTGCCCACTATCAGAGCCTTGAAAGAGAATTTTTTAGATGCAAACATCTCTGCGCTTATAAATAAAGGGACAGAAGAGATGCTCCTCAACAATCCACTTCTTGATGAGATAATTGTCTATGACCGTAATATTAAAGGATTGCCAATATCACAAAAAATCAAGGGTGAGATAAATTTTATATCAGGACTAAGAAAAAGGAAATTTGATTTAACAGTTGACCTTACAAGCGGCGACAGGCCTGCGATACTTTCCTATTTAAGCGGCGCAAGATATAGGATTGGAAATAACCCAATGGGAAAGGGGTTTTTAGGAAAGAGGCTTGCATATACACATCTATCAAATGTTGAGCAGAAAAGAAGGCATACTGTTGAATATAATTTGGATATAGTAAGGGAATTTGGAATTGATACAAAAGACAAAAGAGTAGATTTTTATTTCAACAAAGAAGATGAACAGTATATTGATAATTTTTTAGAAAAGAATAAAGTCAGCAAAAAGGATATTCTTGTGCATGTGCATCCAACCTCTCGCTGGCTTTTTAAGGCATGGAATGACAAATCAATGTCAGAGATAATTGATTATCTCCAGATTAAAAAGAAAATAAAGGTGATTGTAACCTCAAGCCCTGAAAAAAAGGAGCTTGATAAGGCTAAGAAAATACTTAAGCTCTGCAAATCTAAGCCTTTGGAATTAATAGGAAAAACCACATTAAAACAGCTTGGCGCTTTG
>JACRON010000118.1 GCA_016214425.1 Nitrospirota bacterium | reverse complement strand
GGACTTTTTGCTCACATATATAAATATCGGCCTTGATAAAGGCTGGTATGTCCCGTTTACTACATTCTCGTATGCAGGAAGTATCGGGCCTTTGCCATTCTCATCCTTCTCATCATCAATGGCGACTAATTTCAGCTTATCTTTATTATGCTCATAATAAGCAACACCAAAGAAACCGAGTGCAAGCTGGTCTGTAGCAATACCCTGAACAAGCACATTGTCATCCTCGCTTGATGTAAAATCGCCTCTGCTTGAATGCTCCTTGCCGACTACTGCCTCTGTAAAATAGTCGTATGTGCCTGAATCAACGCCTGCGCCAAAGAGATGAATCTCCTTATCAGGCCAGTTTGAACGAATCTGATTCCACTTTGTAATCTTTCCCTGCGCCTCTGGCTCCCACAGCTTTTTCAACTCCTTTACTGTCATCTTGTCTGCCCATGTATTCTTTGGATTTATCATAACTGCAAGGCCGTCATAAGCAACAGGAAGCTCAATATATTCTATGCCATTCTTCTTGCAAAGTTCAACCTCTGTAGGTTTTATAGGTCTTGAGGCATCCGAGATATCTGTCTCGCCGATGCAAAACTTCTTAAAGCCGCCGCCAGTCCCGGAGATGCCTACAGTCACCTTTGTCTTGCCCTTCTCTGCCTTCTGGAATTCCTCTGCTACAGCCTCTGTTATTGGATATACTGTAGATGAGCCATCCACCTTAATCACCTCTGCAGCGTGGGTCATTGCTGCTGTTGATAATGCAATAATCACTATTAAAGATAAAATTATTTTCTTCATTTTTTCCTCCATATAATATTGTTACTATAATGTAAATTCTGTGTTAACTTAATGTTAACTCTGTGTTAAATCTTGCTTGCTGCCAATTCCTCACTCCTTATATCACCCCCTTTTCCAAGAAAACCATTTTTATTATCTAAAAATGAACACTTTAAGTGCTGTATGTTAAGGCAATAAACCTCCAAATCAAGCGTTGTTGGAACATATACCATTGGTTTCTCAAAGGCATTGCACATATCAAGACCTGTTTTTTTAGATACCCTGATTTTCTTTAATTTTGGACATTTCATGATCTCTCCTTATCTAAATTTTATATAGTATAAATGGTTGATATTTTATGAAAATGAACATGGTGTTAAATCTTTGTTAAATATTCTTCATGTAAAGAGAAAAAGCATCATCTCTCTTCTTTGCAGGATGGAGAAAATTTTATAGTCATTATCCTCAGAGCGCTGAGTGTGCCTATTAAAATAAGTATTGCCCAGAGCTTTCCATATTCCATCTCATTAAACCAGAGTGTCATAACCTCAGTAAGCATGACAACAAGGATTGTATCAATAATAAATGTTACCTTGATTCGTCCCTCTGTAAAATATGCAAGGGCAGTCCTGAATATCTCCACCACTGCCAATAATATAAGGGCGTCAATAATTACCTTTCTTAATGCAATATCAAGGTTGGATGAAAACAACAAAGAAAGGTCAATTGCTGTCTTTACCACGCCGCCAAAAAGTGCAAGTAGGATTGTAGCAATCAGAAGGCTTAAAGCAATCTTTACCCCTTTTACAAACAGGCTTGTTATTTCAATCTCAGGATGCCAATGCGTTGTTGACAAGAATTTCATTTGTTAGACCTCCAGGAATTTATATGCGTCATTATTAACATTAATAATATATTTTGGGATAGACTGGTCATCTTCAATCTTTGATATCAATGTATCCATAATTACATCAAGGCCATCCTCAAGGAGAAAGATATCCTTTTTCCAAAGGTATGTAAGGAGCTGGTCAGCGGATACAACCTTGCCCTTATTTACAGCAAGAAACCTTAACAAAAAGAATTCCACAGGAGAGAGTTTTACCTCCTCACTGTTAACAGTAACCTTCTTTTCAGATAAATCAATAATAAGCTCTCTTTCATTAATAAAACGTCTTCCTATACCATTTGCCATTTTTAATAAAGTAATCATAATACCCTCCTGGTTGTATCTATAGCAAATGTTGTGCCAGATAATGGAAAAAAGAATTTGGGAATGGAAAACAGTGAATATTTCAATAAGATGTAATTTAAAAATTCCATTTGTTAGTTCACAACAAGTCTTCTATAAATGTAGTCAATCTTATACAATATAAGAATGCTTAAATTTTACATCATCTTCATTAATGGAATATGATATTAATGTAAACTCTGTGTTAAAAAAATAATGAGGTTTAAAACTTTAGGACAAAGCTATCTTGTAAAGTGTAGAAAGGTATTTTAAGAATTGGATGGCTTTTTGAAATTTTCAAGATATGGTTCGGATTGCTGTCCATTAAAATTACTGACATATACTTTGCCTGAGCACCGAGGGTTGCAATAAAGATATCGGGCTTGTTTGTTTTAAAATTGCCCTTTTCCATTAAAGATGCAAGCCGCTCCATGCCGATAGCAAAGCCAATACCCGGTGTCTTTGGTCCGCCGAGCTCTTCCACAAGGCCGTCGTACCTTCCGCCTGCTGCAACTGCATTCTGTGCGCCAAGATTGGTTGATACAAGCTCAAAGGTTGTCTTTGTATAATAATCAAGCCCGCGGACAAGCCTCGGATTCATACTGTAAGGAACCTTTAATGTATTGAGTGTATCATTTACCTTATCAAAGTGTTTCTTGCATCCATCGCATAGATAATCAAGTATAACAGGCGCATCCTTTACTGCATCCTTGCATGTCTTGCCCTTGCAGTCAAGAACCCTTAATGGATTCCTATCCATCCTCCTCTGGCAGTTTTCGCAGAGTACCGGATGTTTGTCTTTAAGAAACTGTTTTAAAGCCTCTTTATATTTCGGTCTGCAATCCTTGCACCCGAGGCTGTTAATCTGAAGGTCAAGGCCTTTAATATCTATTGCCTCCATTATATTGCTCAGCATAGAAAGAACCTCTGCATCAAGAAGAGGGCTGTCAATGCCAAGCACCTCTGCGCCTATCTGGTAAAACTGTCTGTATCTTCCTGCCTGAGGCCTCTCATGCCTAAACATGGGACCGAAATAATATAATTTTGTAATATGAGATTTGTTGTAAAGCTGATGCTCAATATATGCGCGGACAACAGGCGCTGTGCCTTCTGGCCTTAGTGTAACCTTTTTGCCAGCGCTCTCCTCAAAGGTATACATCTCCTTTTCAACAATATCTGTTGTCTCTCCAATGCTCCTTGAAAAAAGCTCTGTATACTCAAATATAGGCGCCCTTATCTCTGAAAAACCGTATGTCTCAAAGACAGCCCTTGCCTTATTTTCAATATACTGCCAGACCTCAACCTCGCCCGGCAATATATCTTTTACACCCTTTATAGCCTGAATGTTCAATCTTGCCTCCGCAATGTAAAATAAAATGTAGAGCCTTTATTTGGTTCGCTCTCTGCCCAGACCCTGCCGCCATGCGACTCTATTATATGCTTTACAATAGAAAGACCAAGTCCTGTTCCTCCAAGGTCTCTTGACCTCTCCTTATCCACCCTGTAGAATCTCTCAAAGATTCGCATTAAATCGTAT
>JACRON010000036.1 GCA_016214425.1 Nitrospirota bacterium | reverse complement strand
CATCAGTCTTGGCAGCGACTCAAGGGATAATAATCTTGACCCAAGGGAGGGTTCAAGCAACAGCATCTATTATGAATATGCAGGAGGCTTCTTGGGTGGGGATAATGCCTTTTTTAAAACCACTGGCGCCTCAAGCTGGTATTTTCCCCTTGTGCTTGATACTGCTATAATGTTTCGCGGAAAGATTGGTTATGCAGCAGGGCACTCCAACAAAACACTTCCTGCCTATGAAAGATTTTATACAGGAGGCATAAATACAGTCAGGGGCTACAGATATGGCGAGGCAGGGCCTCTTGACGGGAGTAAAAATAGGATTGGTGGTGACAAAGAGCTTATATTTAATGTTGAATTGACATTTCCATTAATACCAGAGGCAAAGATTAGAGGTGTTGCCTTTTTTGATGCAGGAAGGGCATTTAATGATGGATCAAGCGGGGGTGATTATGAACGACTGACTGACCATGGTACTTGTTATAAAGTATCTACAAACGGCATAGGTAGTGTCAGAAACAGTGGCTTAGATACAGTGTTGGCGCAGGCATCCGCTGGATATCGCCTATTGGGCCGTTGAGGCTTGAATGGGGATATAAACTTGGAAAATTTACATGGGAGAGCAAGAGCGCCTTTGAATTTGCAATTGGGACATTCTTTTAAAAACTAAAAACGAAAGGGGTTTCTACAATGAGAGGACTTTCAATTATTTTATTAACACTATTTGCAGTAGCATTAGCTTTTATAAATCCTGCTTACACAGCAGAGATTAAGGTAGGGTCAATTGACAGTCAAAGGGTATTAAATGAATCCAAAAAGGCAATAGAGATTTCAAAGTCTGTTGAAGATTTTGCAAAGGGCAAGGAAAAGGTTTTAGAGAATGACAAAAAGGAGCTTGAGAAATTAGACGAGGAATATCAGAAACAGATTTCAATTTTAAGCCCTGAGGCAAGAAAACAGAAAGAGGAGCAGATAAAAAAGAAGTTTGAGGATTTTCAGAAAAAGAGGGCAGCCTTATCAGATGATGTTCGCAAAAAGAATGCAGAGGTTTCCAAGTCTTTTGGAGAGAAGATAGAAAATATTGTAAAGGCGCTTGGAAAGAAAGAAGGGTTTACATTGATTGTTGAAAAGAGGGGATTGATGTATTCACCTGATGATTTTTATCCTCTGGATTTGACGGATAGGATTATTAAGGAAATAGATTCGCAAAAATAATATGCAAAAAAGTTCAGGTATAAAATTAAAGGACTTAGCAAAGTTACTGGAAGGCGAGTTATCTGGCGACGGCGAGGTATTAATCACCAACATCGCCGGCATCCATGAGGCAAAAGATGGTGATATTACCTTTATCTCGCATCAAAAATATAAACCTGAGCTTGAAAAGACAAAGGCATCTGCTGTAATTGCAACAAGGGAGTTTAAGGATTTAAATAAGAATTTTATCTTTGTAGATAATCCGTATTTTGCATTTAGCAAGATATTGAAATATTTTTATGAAAAGGAATACAAACCAAAAGGCATAGACCCAAAGGCTGTTATAGGAAATAATGCAGCCATTGGCAGGGATGTCAGCATATATCCACTTGCTGTAATAGGTGATAATGTTAAGATTGGCGACAGGGTTGTAATATATTCAGGTGTTTATGTTGGGGATAACAGTGTTATTGGTGATGACTCTCTTATTTATCCCAATGTTACTATCAGAGAGGATGTTGTAATAGGCAAGAGGGTGATGCTTCATAGCGGCGTGGTAATAGGAAGCGACGGCTTTGGCTATGCAACAGACAAGGGCAAACATCACAAGATTCCACAGATAGGCAGCGTTGTTATAGAAGATGATGTGGAGCTTGGCGCAAATGTTACAGTTGACAGGGCAACATTGGGAAAGACAATTATAAAAAGAGGGACAAAGGTAGACAACCTTGTTCAGATTGCTCATAATGTTATGGTAGGCGAGGATTCTATAATTGTTGCACAGGCAGGCGTCTCAGGAAGCACAGAAATCGGAAGGCACTGTGTAATCGGGGGGCAGGTCGGTTTTGTTGACCATATAAAAATTGGCGATAATGTTATGATAGGCGCCCAGTCAGGCGTAATGAGCGATGTAGAGCCGAATCAGGTTATCTTAGGAAGCCCTGCAATACCCCATAAAGACTGGCTTAGGGCACAGGCAGTCTATCAGAGACTGCCTGAGATGAGAAAGAAAGTTGCTGAATTAGAAAAAAGAATTGCTGATTTAGAAAAAGAGGTAAAAGAATAAAATATTGTAGGCACGGTTTTAACCGTGCAACAATAGCACGAATGAATTCGTGCCTACAATGCTGTCATTCCCGCAAAGTCTCTGGGCGGGAATCTATAAATAGGTAAAACTGGATTCCTGTTTTCACAGGAATGACATAAAATACGGCAATGAAATTAAAAATAGGAGGTCAATAGATGATTGACATCAGGGAGATTCAAGCAATCCTGCCGCATCGTTATCCATTCTTATTGATTGACAGGATAATTGAATTAGAGCCTAAAAAAAAGATAGTTGGCATAAAAAATGTAACAATCAATGAACCTTTTTTTCAGGGGCATTTTCCGGGCAATCCTATAATGCCGGGTGTTTTGATACTTGAGGCAATGGCGCAGGCAGGCGGCATACTTGCTGTAAAATCAACTGATAATCTGGAAGGCAAAGAAAAGACTGTCTTTTTCCTTGGCATTGACAAGGCAAAGTTCAGAAAACCTGTTGTGCCAGGGGATCAGATTAAGTTTGAAATTACTGTTATCCATGAAAGGGCGCCGACATGGAAGGTGAGCGCAAAGGCATTTGTGGATGAAAAACTTGTCTGCGAAGCAGAATTAACAGCAATGGTTGCGGAGAAGAAAAATGGATAATATAGATATTGAAAATCAGAAGATTGAGATACATCCAACTGCAATAATACATCCTGATGCAGAGATTGCAGAGAGCGCCAGCATCGGGCCATATTCTGTTATTGGCAGGGATGTAAAGATTGGGAAAGGGACAAAGATTGGGCCGCATGTTGTAATTGAGGGCTGGACAGAGATTGGCGAAAACAACTCAATCTATCAGTTTGCCTCATTAGGCGGCGCTGCGCAGTCAGTAAAATATAAGGGTGAAAAGACATATCTTAAGGTTGGCAATAATAATCTTATCAGAGAATATGTAACTTTGAACAGAGGAACTGTTCAGGGC
>JACRON010000084.1 GCA_016214425.1 Nitrospirota bacterium | reverse complement strand
CTGTGGAACCATCCCCTGTGCTGGTCGCTCCCCTCAAGATACATATCAGCAGGCCATGAAAGCTCTGGCCTCTCCCTTAGCACTGCTGCATGGCTCACACCAGAGTCAAACCACACATCAAGTATATCTGTCTCCTTTGCAAACTCTGTCTTGCCGCACTTTGGACAGACTGTGCCTTTTGGAAGAAGCTCAGACGGCTCTTTTATGAACCATACATCAGCGCCCTCTTTATCAACCATATCTGCAATCTTATTAATTATACTCTGCTCCATCAAAGGCTCATTGCACGACCTGCATCTTACTATTGTAATAGGCACGCCCCATGACCTCTGCCTTGATATGCACCAGTCAGGCCTGTTTTCAATCATGCTGTAAATCCTGTTCCTGCCCCATGGCGGAACCCATCTAATCTTTTTATCAATCTGCTCAAGCGCCTTTTGCCTCAGCTCATTCTTTTCCATTGATATGAACCACTGCTCTGTTGCGCGGAAGATTACTGGCTTCTTGCATCTCCAGCAGTGAGGATATGAATGGACAATCTTCTCCTCTTTTATCAGGACGCCAAGCCCCTTCATCTTTTCATTTATCAATGGATTTGCCTTAAATACATTTACGCCCTGCCATTCAGGGACATCAGAAGTAAACTGTCCTCTGCTGTCAACAGGCGTATAAATATCAAGCCCGTATTTAAGCCCCATCTCATAGTCCTCCTGACCATGGCCAGGCGCAGTGTGAACACAACCTGTTCCAGCATCAATGGTTACATGCCCGCCAAGAATAATTTTTGAGGGCCTTTCAATAAATGGATGCTGGCACACAATGCCAGATAAATCATTTCCTTTATGGGTTGCTATGATGCCGTAGTCTTTAATCCCGAACCGCTCCATGCACGATTCCAAAAGCGGCTTGGCAAGCACCCAGACCTCTTTGCCAGTGTTGAGATTGACCAATGCCTCAACATAATCAACCTCTGGATGCAAAGCTATTGCAAGATTTGCAGGAAGTGTCCATGGCGTTGTTGTCCAGATAATAAAGAAAAGGTTAAGGTTAAGAATTTTTTTGACCTCAGCCTCATCCTTAACCTGAAACTTCACATAAACAGATGGCGACTCCTTGTCATTATACTCCACTTCTGCCTCTGCCAAAGCTGTCTCGCAGGAAAAGCACCAAAGCACTGGCTTCTTCCCGCGGTATACACTCCCCTTTCCAATAACCTTGCCAAGCTCACGCACAATAGAGCCTTCATATTTATAATCCATTGTCAGATACGGATTATTCCAGTCCCCAAACACACCGAGCCTTTTAAACTCATCCCGCTGTATATTGATAGATTTTATTTAAGGCATGGCCAATATGAATGTTGCCGTTGGCATACGGAGGCCCGTCATGGAGGATAAACCTCGGCTTTCCTTTACCCTTTTCAGCAAGTTTCTTGTAAATCTTCTCATCTTCCCATTTCTTTAAGAGCTCAAGCTCCTTCTGGCTAAGATTCGCCTTCATGGGAAAATCTGTTTTTGGTAGATTTAGTGTATCCTTATAATCCAATTCCGCCTCCGGAAAAACTTTGTGTTTAAAAGGAGATACTACATTAAACCTACATTTGTGTCAAGCCCCTGTAAGCCCCGCAGGGCATGTTTTATATAAAGTTTATATATTAATCTTCTCCACAGCGAACCGCTCAGTCATGCTTGACAAGCTATTTTTTTAAGTATATTATTCAAACAGAAAGAAGTCATATAGCAGGATGGTCGCATCCGCAGATTGGCGCAGATTATATATTTCAAATAAATTTGATATATTTTAAATACAAAATTAAGGAGCTTTTCATGCAAAATACAAAACAGAGAGAAGAAGATATCTTTGCTGATGTTTTAGAAAAGATAAAAACTCTTACAGCTTCTCAGCAAAAATTTCTACAGGAAATACTCTTGCGCCATGAGAAGGTTTCTGCCCTTCCTAAAAAGAGTCTTCTCAAAAAGAGCTTTGGTATTTGGGCTGACAGAAAGGACATTAAAGGCAGCATAGAACATATTGACGAGATGCGCAAAGGATGGGAAGTACGTCTTCAAAGGATTAAGAGCTAATGCCACAGTATGGCCAACAACCACGGCCTTCTTATTTTCGGCAGTTGGTGGAGATTTACTCTATCACTATATCATAGCGAGCATGATGATAAAAAATGTTTAGGGCAAAATCTGACTCTATGCCACTCTTCTAAGAGCAAACATGAGTGCAAACGAGAAAGAAATACTTAAGGCGCTAAAAGAGATTCAAGATTATCTTGATAAAAATAAATTCGTTGCTGTTCTCATTCTTATACTATTTATTTACCTTGCAATACTTACAACCTCAAAACTTTATAGGATGTGCATTATCAAAGGTTGGATAGATGGGGAAATGGTGATTCGGACTTACACAATAACTCAGAAGTGGCATGAACGATATGCAACAGATTATGGGACTGGACATATGTATTGGATTAGCTGGACTGGCCAAAATATTAAAGAAAATGGGGTTCATCGGGTAAGTATGCAATATGAAAAATGGGTTTATCTTCAAATAAATGACCCTATTGAAATTATATATATAGTAAATAACCCCTCTCCTTATTCACGTGACGGTATGTTTGTGTCCGATGGAAACTTTATTTTTGATATAGTGCTTTTATCATTGGAACTGATAGCTATTCTTTTCTTGAGTAGATCAATTTTGAAGTTACGAAAAGAAAGGAGGCTGTCTATTTAAAGGGCGCCTGCCAAGCGGAAAAAACTATCAATAGGCGAAAAAGGAATTGTAAAAACAAGGCATAACCTTTTTCGCCTTCTGCTTTAGCCTTTTCTTGCTTTTGTTCACGGAAAAATAAAAAAGACAAAACAAGTCAAAAATATTTTTAGCTTGTAAAATTAATTAAAATCAGCTAAATATACCAATCGTTTTGTGGTTTTTTTAAATCAATTTTATTGAGGTTAAGATATGCGCACCACTTTAACACAAAGGGGGCAGACTGTTGTCCCTAATGAAGGAATTTTACACACTGTAAACATACATGGAAGTTTTTAAGATACATGCTTAAGGTAAGTGGTTTAGAAAAATCATACAGCGGTCAGGAGATTTTTGACAATGTGAGTTTTGTCATAAATCCCGGCGAACGGATTGGATTGGTCGGCAGAAACGGCCACGGCAAAACAACCCTGTTCAGGATGATACTTGGCGAGGAGCATCCTGATGCCGGCGCTATCAGCGTTCCCAATTATTACACCATCAGGCATCTCTCCCAGCACATCCATTTTACTGAGGATACTGTTTTAAAAGAAGGGTGCCTCAGCCTTCCTGTTTCAGAAGACGGGATTGATGAAAGCTACAAGGTTGAAGCCATTCTTATGGGTCTCGGATTTAATGAGGATGATTTTAACCGACACCCGAACGAGTTCTCAGGCGGTTATCAGGTTCGTCTGAATCTTGCCAAGGTGCTGGTTTCAGAGCCAAACCTGCTCCTTCTTGACGAGCCAACCAACTATCTGGATATTGTATCTGTGCGATGGCTGACGCGATTTCTGCGCAATTGGAAAGATGAACTGATTATAATCACACATGACCGTGAATTTATGGACAGTGTAACGACCCACACTATGGGCATACACCGCTGCAAAATGCGAAAAATAGCTGGTCCGACCCAAAAACTTTATCAGCAGATATTCCTGGAAGAAGAGTTACATGAAAAGACGCGTACAAACGAGGAGAAGAAATATAGGGAGGCTGAGCAGTTTATAAATCGGTTCAGGGCAAAGGCATCCAAGGCAAAGGCTGTTCAGTCCCGGATAAAGGCGTTTGAAAAAAAGGAAAAGTTAGAAGAGCTATCTGAGATAAGAACCCTTGATTTTGAATTTAAGTCAGCGCCTTTCCCAGGCAAATGGCTGATGAATGTGGAAAATATTGCATTTTCCTATAAACAGGATAGTCTGCCGCTGATTGACGGTCTAAGCTTATCTGTCGGAAAAAAAGACAGGATCGCTGTTATTGGGAAAAATGGAAAGGGGAAAACAACGCTTTTAAATATGTTAACAGGCGAACTGCAGCCGCAGACTGGGATGGTTAATCAGCACCCAAATTTAAAGATTGCCTACTTTGGCCAGACCAATATAAACCGTCTTGACCATAAAAAGAGTGTTGAACAGGAAATAATTGATACACATCCTGATTGCAGCCGGGGCGCTGCCCGCAGGATATGCGGCGTCATGATGTTTGAAGGCGATAAGGCGCTGAAAAAAGTTGAAGTGCTTTCAGGCGGGGAAAAGAGCAGGGTTCTTCTTGGCAAGCTGCTTGTCAGTCCGGCAAACCTCCTTTTATTAGACGAACCAACCAATCATTTAGACATGGATTCTATAGATTCGCTTGTTGAGGCTATTGAGGCATTTGAAGGCGCTGTGATTATCGTTACTCACAGCGAGCTGATGCTAAACGCTATAGCCACAAGGCTTATTGTATTTGACGGAGGCAAGGCAGCCATGTTTGAAGGAACCTATCAGGAGTTTTTAGATCGTGTGGGATGGGAAAGTGAAAGAGAAACAGAGAATAGCAGCAGCCAGAGCAATGGCAGTCAAAACAGGAATCTTAACAAAAAGGAGATGCGGCGGCTCAGGGCTCAAATAGCAGAAAGCCGTTCAAAGATACTGGCGCCTCTGCAAAAGAGGATTGCTGATGCGGAAAAAAACATAATGCTCTTGGAAAAAGAAGTGGGGAAGGAGAGCATAGCCCTTGTGGAGGCCTCTGAAAAAGGGGACTGCGAGGCCATATCAAGGCTGTCAATTGCTATTCATAATTTAAATATCAGGATTGAAACCCTTTTTAATGAGTTGGAAGCGCTGACTGCCGAGCATGATTCAAAGGCAAAAGAGTTTGAAGAGAATCTGCCTGTTATTACCACAAATGCCTTCTAATAAAATATTGACAGACCTGATGCCTTAATTTGCCACACCTTCTTTTCCATGAGATTCCTCATAGCGCCTGATCAACAACATCAGTATACTTCCAACCCTTAAATATTAGCTAAAACAGATTTATACAATCTAAAATTGCGTTTTATTGTACTGCTTTACGCAACCGCCAATCTGTAGACAAAAACAATTTTAAATTGTATAGTTTGTAAACATTGTTACAAGGAATTTCTGAACACAAATAATTTAACTTTTTGATATTTTTGAGGATTTAATGGTAAAATACAGGTCAACAACTTATTCTGCTGCCATCGGCGACAAGATAAAGTCATTGAGGAAACAGTTTGGATTTTCGCAGGAACGACTTGGGGAAATTGCTGACGTTACTTATCAGCAGATACAAAAATATGAGAATGGGACAGATAGAATAAGCACTGATAGGTTAAAATTAATTGCAGATGGACTTAATATACCAATTAGTTATTTTTTTGAGGAGAAATCGCCAAAGGTTAAAGAAAAAGAGGTGCTATATCATGCCATTGGCGAGTTATCTAAAGAGGAGCTTGAATTAATAAAACTATTTAGAAAGGTGAAGGGCAGAAAAGCGAGAGAGAAGCTTTTGGGCCTGATAAAAAGCGCCACAAAATTTATTTCAATCTTATAAAATCATTTGCGCGGAGAGTCCCCCTTCTTATTAATCTCCCATATAACATCATATCCTCTTTCCGTAAGCTCCATAATAGAAAAGTGGACTACCATTTGAAGGTTGGTATCAGAAAGGTTTTTTATTAAATCAGGAAGATTTAATAGAAAGTTATAAGCCCTGTTTTTTTCAAGATCAGGATAATCACCCATACACCGCTCCATAAAAATCAGACAAAGACATAAACACTGCTCAAACTGTTGGTTAGCTTAATTATACAACCTTTGGTTGTTTTGTCAAGAAAAAAAGTGTTCGGCTTTTGCAAATTGCATTTTAAGTGTGATATTATTTCAATTGATGAAGAACTTTGCTGCAACTACCAATGATTCCATCTCCTTTCATGGCGAGAATGTTAAGATTAAACAGAAAAAAGATGGCTACAGGTTTGCCATTGATGCAATCCTGCTTGCTGATTTTGTGAAAATCAAGGCTGATGATAAAAATATAATTGACCTTGGCACAGGAAGCGGGATTATTGCCTTATTTCTATCAAGGTGTTTTCACCATGCAAAGATAACAGGGATTGAATTGCAAAAAGGGCTATTTGAGCTTGCAATGGAGAATGTCAGATTAAACAGGCTTGAAGCACAGGTTCATATAGAGAATATTGCTATCAAGGATATAAAAAAGCGGTTCAAGGCTGAGGACTTTGACTCTGTTGTTACAAACCCGCCATACAGAAGATTTAAAAGCGGAAGGATAAATCCTGCAGAGGAAAAGGCAATTGCAAGGCATGAGATAAAAACCTCGCTTGAGGAGATAATCAGGATTAGCAGTTATCTGCTAAAGGTAAAAGCCTCTTTATTTTTAATCCACCTTCCGGAGAGGCTGTCAGAGTTGATTTATCAAATGAAAAGATATAATATAGAGCCAAAGAGGTTGCGGCTTGTCTATTCAAGAGAAGGAGAGGATGCCGCCTTTGCGCTGATGGAAGGGACAAAAGCAGGGAGAGAGGGGCTTAAGATTGAAAGGCCGCTGTATATTTATGATAAAAGCGGAGACTATACTGGTGAAGTAAAAAGGATTTACGGAGAGAAATAATGACAGTCCTTAAAATAGCAATCCTTTTCCTATGGCAGAAACATTCACCGCGGAGATGGGTGAATAAACTGCGGATGGGACACAAATTAGTGATATTTTTAGCTATATTTCTCTTGAATAAAATATAAAAGGTGTTATAATAAAAGAATTTCTGGAGGGTTTATGGAAGAGACCGCAGAGGGTGCAAAGACCTATCCAAAGGCAAACACACTTAACAGGCATCTTGCAAAGTTTATTGATGTATTGATTGCTGTTGGCCTCTCTAAGTTGCTTCCGCCTGTTGGATTTTTCGCAGGACTCCTTTATATAATAATATCTGACGGTTTTTTTGAAGGACAGAGTATTGGAAAAAAACTGATTGGCTTAAAGGCAATTGTATTAGCAGAGGGCAAAAAGGTGGGCTTCAGGGAAGCCATTATAAGAAATATCCCTTTTGCAATTGCCTATACCCTTTGCCTAATCCCTTATGTTGGATGGCTCCTTGCAATTATAATAATTGGGCTTGAGGGCGTTTTGGTAATAGGGAATGAAAAGGGGCTAAGAATAGGCGACGAGATAGCAAAGACACAGGTAATTGATTATAATAAAGAATAAGTCTTATATGTCTTATACAACCTATATTTATTTTATCAGGAGGTTATTCTTAAAATGAGGTTTGATTCGTTCTTTGGCTGGTTTTCTAATGACCTTGCAATAGACCTCGGGACAGCAAATACATTGGTTTATGCCAGGGGAAGGGGCATTGTCAGCAATGAGCCTTCTGGTGTAGCCATTCAAAAGGCTACTGGAAAGGTGCTTGCAGTAGGCACAGAGGCAAAGAGGATGCTCGGCAGAACACCCGGAAATATCGTTGCAATTAGACC
>JACRON010000173.1 GCA_016214425.1 Nitrospirota bacterium | reverse complement strand
GAAACTATAAAAGAGCTAAGAATCTTTTTGAAGATGGGATAGTATCAAAAAAGGAATACGAAGATTCAGAAGACGAATATAAAAGAGCAAAGGCATCATTAGAATATTTAAAGGCAATGCTTGCAAACACTATTATCCGCGCCCCTTTTTCCGGCGCTATAATCAAAAAATATAAGGAAGAAGGAGAGGTCATAAGCAGCATTGGCACTCCTGAGACAATACTGCTTCTTGCTGATATAAGCAAGATAAAGGCTAAGGTAGAGGTTGATGAGTCTGACATAGGAAAATTGAAATTAGGCCAAACAGCCTATGTTACAACTGATACATATCCCGGA
Source organism: Nitrospirota bacterium (assembly GCA_016214425.1). Classification (GTDB taxonomy): domain Bacteria; phylum Nitrospirota; class CAKKRA01; order 9FT-COMBO-42-15; family 9FT-COMBO-42-15; genus 9FT-COMBO-42-15. The sequence continues at coordinate 3,275 of JACRON010000173.1, read as the reverse complement.
GAAAGATTTTACGGCAAGATTGCCAAAATCGGCATGATGGTCGGCAAGAAGCTGATAAAATCCAATGACCCAAAAGAAATTATGGATAAAAAGGTATTGGAAACAGAGATTGAACTGAATCCAACAGAAAAACTTACACTCGGCATGACAGTGGATGCAAAGATAATTATTGTTGAAAAGGAGAAGGCATTAATAGCGCCGAAAAAGGCTCTCCATCGGGATGAAAACGTGGAATTTCTGTATATTTTGAATAACGGCAAAAAGGAAAAGAGACAAATCAAAATAGGTGATAGAGACGATGTGCATGTGGAGATAGTTGAAGGGGTGAAGGGGTCCTGCATATATCTGCTTGGAATCTAAATATCTGTTTTTCATCTTTATCAAGGGCTTTGGCGTCATTGCTTAAAAGGTCAGGTTCATATCAGCCTGCACCACAACTTCTTTGTAGTAGGTCGCAGGGTTTGCAAGCTCTACACCTTCAACAAAGTCTGCCTTGGACATACCGAAAAGAGGAACATTGAGCGGACAGGCAAGCATCTTTGCACCCTCCATATGAAGCATGACGAGCAAATCGTCAACCGACGGCAATTCCATCTCCTCCATGCGCTTCATCACTGCATCGCCGACTTCTCTCGGTTGATCAGGCAGACACTTGAGGTCTTTCACTTTATCTTTATGAATCGCATTAACACCGCGAGAGCCGAAAAATATTGTGACTTTTGATCCCTCTCTCAAAAGACTTAATGCCGTCATAAGGGCATTGTAAACCTGGCACAGTTCATCATGAAAACACATGATGGACACATTTTTCGTTATCTTTGTCATTATGGTCGCTCCTTTCGTCGCGAGGGTGAAGTCTTGAAATATCAGCTCCTCCCTTCAACCTTTTTAATTATCTTGCTTACAGTAGTATAATGAATTGTCAAATAATCTGCAATCTCTTTTAGTGTATAGCCATATCTTAGATATAGCATAGCAAAACTTATTTTTCAAGGCTTGACTTATTTAAACCAGTCTGCCCCCATTATCCATTATCCTCCTTAAAAGAAGTTACACATAAGTCTTGACACTACCTTTAGCTGAAAAAATCTTGACTGCACCACAATAGCTATATATAATATTCTTAAAGGATAAAATAAGTATAAAATAATGTTAGGTTCGTAAAAAATTAATATGCCGATAATATCAATGTTTTTTGGTATAGTTGTATCGTTATATTTTATTGACAACAAGAAACATAAGCAGCCGCACATTCATGTGAGGTATCAGGATGACGAAGCTGTTATTTCAATCCCTATAAACTGGAAATAATCTTTTCTAATGGTGAGGTTGGCATATACGATTGCAGCCCTTTGCTTAATTTCGGTGTATTCTCTGAGTTTAAAAACAAGGATTATTTTCAGCAAGCGAGGGTGGCAAATGGAACTGTAGTATGGCCGCATGAGCAGGACATATGCCCTGATACTTTATATTTATATTCTGTAAAAATAAAAAAAATTGCCTAATAAACGCTCCACTTCTACAACTACGCCATCCAGTAAGCAATAAAGAAGAGGAAAGAGGAAGAGGAAAGAGCAAGAGAGAGCAAGAGGGTGAAGCCTTAAAATATCAGCTCCTCCTTCAACCTCTTTTACTATATTGCTTACAGTAGTATAGTGGATGCTTAGGTAATCTGCAATTTCTTTTAGTGTATAGACATATCTTAGATATAACATATTAAAACTTATTTTTTAGGACATGATTCTTTTTCCCCCCTCCTGCCAACGCCGTTCAAATAACATTTTTATATTCTCATGTGTATAGAACAGTTCCTTATGATGTGATTAGAACAAAAGTCAATAGGCAAGTCTGATTCCATTATCCCTCAATAACTTTTTCGGTTTTACAGAAAGGGTAATATACGGGAATACCTTATCAGGCTGCTTTTATAACGGCGAGTTCAGTCGCTCCCGGTAATTCTATGAAGATGAAACATTCTTCAGGATAAAGATAGTCTTCACCGGATTCGTCAACTACTCTGAGTTGATGATGCCTCGATGCCTCTGGATCAGTTATGATTTGATATATTTTTCTTCGTTCCAGTGACACAGCGTAGTTGTCATTGTTAATACAAATTGCAAATTTGACTTCTTTTTCTTGAGTTACTGACATAGTTTTTCAATCTAAATAATGTTTGATTTTAGGTTCCTTTCTCCCTATACCAAATGCCTCATACCAATGTATCTCGGCAGACCTCTTAGAACCATCAGCTAATTGAACTGTTGCAATGCCTTTGCGCTTACGCCAACGTCCTTTTCCATAAGACTTGTTGAGTCTGGCCAACTCTCTAATTGACCACCCCACTGCAAATGTTTCAATGTTAGTAATCTCTCCAATGATTTTGAAATGCATCTTATCATAGTTTTAAAACATTCAATTACTATCACGCAGCAACAATTACTTCTAAGCTTATATCAATTATGGTTAAATTATATAATTGCCTTATTGGGGTGTCAAGCCTTTTTCTAAATTAATAGAGAAAAGTAATAGAGGTTCAAGTATTTAAATATCAGCTCCTCCTTCAACCTCTTTTACTATATTGCTTACAGTAGTATAGTGGATGCTTAGGTAATCTGCAATTTCTTTTAGTGTATAGCCATATTTCACATGGGCATGGTCTGGCCATAGTGTGGTTAATATAGCATAGCAAAACTTATTTTTCTATTATAGACCCCCTCTTTTTGCTGACGTGTAGTTGCATTTACCCGGCCATCTCGAATATTTCGTTGGAATGCAGGATCAGCCATGAGACGCTTCAGCATGCAACTTCAACCCGAGTGCCGCCATTACCTTGAGAATGGTGTCAAAACCGGGGCTACGTTCACCGGAGAGCGCCTTGTAAAGACTTTCGCGGGATAGACCGGCATCTCGCGCGACCTGCGCCATGCCTTTAGCGCGGGCAATGTCGCCCAGTGCTTTTGCAATGAATGCCGCATCGCCATTGGCTTCTTCAAGACAAGCTTCAAGATAAGCTGCCATTTCCTTCGGGGTTCGGAGATGCTCGGCAACATCGTAGCGAGTGGTTTTGGTTTTGCTCATGATTCCCTCCTACAGATTGCGCGCGAGGCGCAAGGCAGTCTTGATGTCGGCGGCTTGAGAGCGTTTATCGCCTCCTGCCAACAAAATTACTACTGTGCGTCCGCGCATAGTAAAATACACCCGGTAACCGGGGCCGTAACCGATTCGCAATTCCGAGACGCCCTCACCAACCGGCCTGACATCTCCGGGATTTCCAG
>JACRON010000172.1 GCA_016214425.1 Nitrospirota bacterium | reverse complement strand
TGCCCTCTGCAAGCATATCAAAAATCACATATACGGGTATTCGGGTTCCTTTAAATACTGGTTTACCCAAAAGAATTTTGGGATTTATCTCAATTTTTACACGATAATCTTCCATCACCTTGCCTCCATGGTTTTAAGTTTGATTATATTTTACATGATTATAGTTGTTATATCAATAAAATTTAACACTACTAACTGCAGTTGGCAGTGTCTGCAAGGCAAATCATAGGGGCAGAGGAAATTCCCCGCCCTGTTTGTTTAGCAGGCTGTTGAAAAAGTGCTTATCTGTCCGCCAGATTGTCATTCCTGCATGTCTCTGGCAGGAATCCAGTCTTGTCTATTTGTGGATTCCCGCTCAAAAACGCTGCGGGAATGACACTAAAAGAATGTAAAGAACTGTTAGGGACAGGACACTAATGAGTATATAGGTACAGGCAGTGTGATTAGCATGACTGATGGCACTTGCATGTGCCTGCTGTCTTTTTTACAATCTTTTTGATAACCATGATTTTCACCTCTCTTTATTTAATTCCTACAATTTCCTTAAATGCCCGATCCTCAAATATATTCTCAATACAGCTTGAAACTGCCTCGTTTATTATCTTCCCTGCAGATTCCTCATGAAACAGCGGCTCTTTAAGCTCAAGAGATGTTGTAGCAGTATCTGTCCACAATATCCTCTTCTCCTTTGCGCTCGCAACCACAATTTTTAATCTTGCCTTCACCTTATGTTTGTTATTCATAAACTTGGAGGTTACATCGTTCCACAGCTCCAGAATCTCTCCACCAATAATAATATCCCCCCAATCCTCTTTAATGGCATCAGGAGACAGATTCCACTTTTCCGCCTTTTTCCACTGAAATCCCTTTTTCGTAAAATATTCGGCAACCATTCCTGCAACCGCATCTTCCACAGAGATGCCTGAAGGCGCAAAGTAATCTTTAGAACCTGAATAATTTATCCTTTCGCCAACCAGGGATTTATTTTCCCTCTGTCTGCTGTCAATGATGCCTGAAAAGCCGATATTTATCTTGTAATCTGAAACCCCTGTTAAAGAAGGTGAGGGGGTGTATTTAAGATTTAGGGAAATGGTTTCGGCAAATATCAGAGACGGAAAAAGAAGTAAAAGAGAAAAGAAAAGGACTATATTTTTTTTAATCATTACTCTCCCTCCTTTTTAAGTAAGTTATATGTAAATTATAATTTGCTAATTAAAACTATGCAAGAAAAATCATTTTTAGATATAAATGTCATTACTATCGAAACGAAGCAATCTTTAATCCCTATTTAGCAAAGGGGAATATATAAAATTCCCCTCTTTTCTAAAGAGGGGTTAGGGGAGATTATTAAAACAATCTCTATCGCTAAATCTGCATCGGCGGCCTGAACCAGCGGAGCCTTAAAGCATTGCTTACTACACTGACAGATGACATTCCCATTGCACCAGCAGCAATCATTGGGTCAAGCAGAACGCCAAAGAATGGATATAAGATGCCAGCAGCAACTGGTATGAGTGATGTATTGTAGAAAAATGCCCAAAATAAGTTTTGCTTGATATTTTTGATTGTTGCCCTGCTTAAGGAAATGGCTGTTACAATGCCGCGGAGGTCGCCGCTTATTAATGTTATATCAGATGCCTCCATTGCTACATCTGTGCCTGTGCCAATTGCAATGCCCACATCTGCCTGTGCAAGGGCAGGCGCATCGTTTATACCGTCGCCAACCATTGCCACCTTTTTGCCTTCTGCCTGAAGCATCTTTACATGCCTTGCCTTATCCTCTGGCAGAACTTCGGATAAGACCCTCTTTATTCCAACCTGTTTTGCAATTGCCTCTAACAGCGTTCTTTGAATCAGGCTTTAATGTATCTGCCACAGCAATAATTCCTGCTGCCTTTCTATCTACTGATAGGAACATCGGAGTCTTGCCTTCATCCGAAAGCCTCTCTGCATCTTTTTCAAGGCCATTAAGTTTAATACCCCTATCCCTCATTAATTTTAGATTGCCAAGCAGCACCTCTTTGCCCTGAATCTTTGCCTCTAAACCATGACCGGGGATGGCATTAAATTGCTCTGCATCTGCGAGGCTAATGTTTAAGTCTTTTGCCTTTTTTACAATAGCCTCTCCAAGAGGATGCTCAGAGCCCTTTTCAGCAGACGCAGCAAGTTGAAGTATCAGTTCTTCACTCCGAACTCCGAACTCTAAACTCCGAACTATGTCCGTTACAGATGGCTCTCCCTTAGTCAGCGTCCCTGTCTTATCCAGAATAATAGCATTTAGTTTATGCGCTGTCTCCAATGCCTCGCCGCCGCGAAAGAGTATGCCATTCATAGCGCCCTTTCCTGTGCCAACCATTACCGATGTTGGTGTGGCAAGGCCGAGTGCGCATGGGCAGGCAATAATCAGAACTGCTACAAAATTTAAGAGCGCGTAGGTAAATGAAGGCACAGGGCCAAAGATATACCAGACAGAAAATGTTACAATTGCAATTATTATAACAGCAGGGACAAAGTAGCTCGCAATAACATCTGCAAGCCTTGCAATCGGCGGCTTGCTTCCCTGCGCCTCCTGAACCAATTTTATTATTTGTGCAAGAGCGGTCTCTTTCCCAACTTTTGTTGCCTGAAACTTAAAGCTCCCTGTCTTATTAATAGTAGCGCCGATTACCACATCGCCTTTTTTCTTTTCAACTGGTATGCTCTCGCCTGTAATCATGGATTCATCAATTGCAGAATAACCGTCAATGATTACGCCATCAACTGGTATCTTCTCTCCCGGCCTCACAAGAACTACATCACCCACTGCTACATCTTCAATCGGAATATCCTCCTCTTTGCCATTTCTTATTACCCTTGCTGTCTTTGCCTGAAGGCCGATTAGTTTTTTTATTGCCTCTGATGTCTGACCCTTTGCCCTCATCTCAAGTAAACGGCCAAGAAGGATTAAGGTAATAATCACCGCCGCAGTGTCAAAATATAAATCTGCCCTAATGCCGCGCGCCTCAAAGAAATTTGGAAAGAAGGCTGCAATAACACTGTATCCAAATGCAGCAGATGTGCCAACTGCAATAAGAGTATTCATGTCTGTTGTAAGATGCCTTGCTGCTGCTATCGCCCCTCTGTAAAATTGCCAGCCTGCCCAGAACTGGACAGGAAGTGTAAGGGCAAGGAGGAGAAACTTATTTTGTAATATCTCTGGTATAAATTTAAACCATTCAGGAAAGCTACCTGTAAAAATTATAAGGGATAATAAGGCAGAGACAATCACTTTATTTCTTAATGTTAAATAG
>JACRON010000171.1 GCA_016214425.1 Nitrospirota bacterium | reverse complement strand
AATCTTTGCTGATACCCCTCAGATAGATGTTGTAGAGTATCAAGGGATAATCAATCCTCCTGCAGCAGAGTTTATAGCAAAGGCTATAAAAGATTCAGCAGAGAAAAAGGCCGCTGCAATAATAATAAGGCTTGATACACCGGGCGGCTTAGACCAGTCAATGAGGACGATTGTAAAGGATATCATCGCATCAGAGATTCCTGTAATTGTGTTTGTTTCACCGAGCGGCGCAAGGGCTGCATCAGCAGGGACATTTATTACAATGGCCGCGCATATAGCTGCAATGGCGCCAGGCACAAATATCGGCGCTGCACATCCGGTCAGCATCAGCGGCGGAGAAACAAAAGGCGATATGGCTGCAAAGCTTGAAAATGACGCAGCAGCATACATAAAAGGCATTGCCCATAAAAGAGGCAGGAATGAACAGTGGGCAGAGGATGCTGTGAGAAAGAGCGTATCCATTACAGCGGAGGAGGCGCTGAAAATAAAGGTGATAGACCTGCTTGCAAAGGACATTGATGATTTATTGAAAGCGGTTGATGGAAGAAAGGCCATAACAGAAAAGGGCGAGATGGTATTACATACGAAAGGCGCAAAGATAAATACAGTTGAAATGGGCATTCGCTTTAAGATATTAAGCCTCCTTGCTGACCCGAATATTGCTTATATACTTCTGATTCTCGGCATCTACGGAATCTTCTTTGAGCTGTCTTCTCCGGGCGCAATACTTCCCGGTGTTGTTGGCGGGATATTTTTGATACTTGCGTTTTACGGCTTGCAGACTTTGCCCATAAATTACGCAGGTCTTCTCCTTATAATTCTTGCCCTTATCCTGTTTATTGCAGAGGTAAAGGTTACAAGCTACGGACTTCTCACAATCGGCGGCATAATATCAATGTTTATAGGCTCGCTGATGCTTATTGATACGCAGCTTGAATTTTTACGAATATCATGGACAGTAATAATACCAGCAGTGCTAATGACAGCGCTCTTTTTTACCATTGCAGTCTCCCTTGCATATAAGGCATATAAAAAGCAGCCAACAACAGGAAGGGAAGGCCTTGTCGGCGCCATCGGAACTGCAAATACTGCTGTGAGCCCAAAGGGCAAAGTCTTTGTTGAAGGCGAGATATGGGATGCAAGGAGCGATGAGGAGATAAAAGAGGGCGAGGAGATAGAGGTAATTGGAGTAGAGGGGTTGTTGTTAAAAGTGAAACAGCATAGGTAATTTTAATTGTCATTGCGAGCGAAGCGAAGCAACTAAAGTCCCTCGCAATAACGTCTTAACATTAGGAGGTAAACATGATTAATCTTTTTAGTCCATTAGCTATAATTATTGCACTGTTCATTCTGTTTTTATTTGTTGCCATAAGGATACTTAACGAATATGAAAGGGGTGTTATATTCAGGCTCGGAAGATTAATTGGCGTAAAGGGTCCTGGCCTGATAATACTGATTCCTTTTATTGACCAGATGACAAAGGTGAGCCTAAGAACTGTTGCCTTTGATGTTCCGCCGCAGGATGTAATTACAAAGGACAATGTCTCTGTAAAGGTGAATGCTGTTATTTATTTCAGGGTAATAAATCCTGACAAGGCAATTGTAGCGGTTGAAAACTTTCTATATGCCACATCACAGCTTGCGCAGACAACTCTAAGAAGCGTATGCGGCCAGGCAGAACTTGACGAGCTTTTGTCAGAAAGGGAGAAGATAAATCAGAGGCTTCAGGAGATTCTTGATAAGCATACAGACCCGTGGGGCGTGAAGGTTACTTCTGTGGAGGTAAAGGGAATTGACCTTCCAGAGGAGATGAAGAGGGCAATGGCAAAGCAGGCAGAGGCAGAAAGGGAAAAGAGGGCAAAGGTCATTCATGCAGAAGGCGAGCTCGCTGCATCGTACAAGATATTGGAGGCAGCAAACCTTATATCACAGAATCCTATTACTATTCAATTAAGATATTTGCAGACACTTACAGAAATCGCAACAGAAAAGAACTCTACAATACTATTTCCATTGCCAATGGACTTAATCAAACCATTTTTGGAAGGGGCGAAGAAATAGGAGGGTAACTGTTTAGCGTTTTCTAAGTGAAACGCTAAACATCATTGAAAATTGTAAATTGCAAAATGAAAAATGCAAATAATGTCATTCCCGCAGCGTTTTTGAGCGGGAATCCACCCTGCCCATGAATGTTTCTGTCAGGGGTGCAAGACTGGATTCCTGCCAGAGACATGCAGGAATGACATACTTACAATTTGGAAAGTTAAAATTTTACAATTTTCAATTTAAAATTTGCATTTTGCATTGAAGTTTAGCCATTTCTACAAATGGCTAAACTGTTACTTAGGAGGCAGGATGTTAAAGATGGTCATGTTCATAATCCTTGCTGTGCTCGCAGGGCTCTTTATATTTCAGAATACGCATATTGCAGAGGTCTATTTTCTTAAGTGGAATACAAAGCTCTCAACATCCCTTCTCCTTCTTATTACACTTATTATCGGGACTGTTCTGGGCTGGTTAGGTTCAAAGGCAAAGAAGAAAAAATAAATGGAACTATTAAACAGTTTTTTATACTGCCTGATACCGATTTTTGTTGCCATTGATGCACTCGGTGTTTTGCCTGCGTTTTTTATGTTCACGCAGGGCATTAAAAAAAAAGGAGCGGGATAAGATAGCAACGCAATCCATAATAACTGCATTCTTTGTTACTGTTGGTTTTATCTTTCTTGGAAAGGCGATATTTCAGGCGCTGGATATAAAGGTTGAGGATTTTATGATAGCAGGTGGCATT
>JACRON010000170.1 GCA_016214425.1 Nitrospirota bacterium | reverse complement strand
ACAAACTCAATAACAGTTGGTGTAAGTTTTTTTGGCTTATACATCTCATTAAGCCTGATTAACCTTTCATCAGGAACCTCTACTACACCAATGTTAGGGTCTATAGTGCAAAAAGGATAATTTGATGCCTGTGCGCCTGCTGCTGTCAGTGCATTAAATATGGTTGACTTGCCGACATTCGGCAAGCCTACTATTCCGCATTTGAAACCCATTAATTCTTATACCTCAAAAAACATGAGGACTGGCATTAAATCACCAGTCCTCCAACAATTAAAAAATAATTACCAAGTCCAAAATCCTAAGCTCTAAACAATATCAAAATACAAAGTTCTATCGCCGACAACTGCTGCCTTGTGATTTGCCGAACCCTTTCCGCCGAGATGGCCTTTCTCTATATACTTCTTTGCATTATCCCATGCGCCGCCTGCATTGGCCATGAATATGGCAAGCAGAACGCCTGTAACCGTTGCGCCAGCAAGCATACCGCCGAGCGCAGCAGGCCCGAGTATAAAACCGACAATCACAGGTGCAGCCACTGCTGTAATACCGGGTATAATCATCTCTGTTAATGCTGCTGTTGTGCAGATGTCAACGCACTTTTTTACATCAGGTTTCACCCCAGGCTTTCCCTCAAGAAGTCCGGGAATCTCTTTAAACTGCCTTCTTATCTCATTTACCATCTTAAATGCCGCCTTGCCAACAGAGGTCATTGTAAGCGCTCCGATAAAGAACGGGATTATGCCGCCTATTAAGAGGCCGATTACAACAGATGGATCGGTTATTAATATGTCAAATACCTTGCCTGTTTTTGCGCTTATTGTCTGGCTATAGGCTGAAAAGAGCGCCAGCGCTGTTAATGCTGCAGAGCCAATGGCAAAGCCCTTGCCGATAGCAGCAGTTGTATTGCCGAGGGCATCAAGGCTGTCTGTTATTTCCCTTACATCCTTGCCAAGGCCGGCCATCTCAGATATGCCGCCTGCATTATCTGCAATTGGGCCATAGGCATCAACGCTCATTATAATGCCTACTGTAGCGAGCATACCAACTGCTGAGATGCCAATGCCATATAAGCCGCCTGTATAGTTTGCAACAAAAATAGCAACGCATATTGCAAGCACAGGCAGGGCAGTGCTCTCAAGCCCAACAGCTAAACCTGTAATAATATTTGTTGCAGGCCCTGTCTGGGATGACTCTGCAATCCTTTTAACAGGTCCGGAAGAGGTGTAATGCTCTGTAATCAGCCCTATTGCAATGCCGCCGACACACCCAGAAAATACTGCCCAGTATACGCCATTATTTACATCAAGATAATAAACAACAGCATAACCTATGATAAGAAAGAGTCCTGCTGCAATAAATGTTGCATAACGAAGCGCTGCTGCAGGATTAAAGCTCTCAAGTATCCTCATTGATAAGATGCCTATTACAGATGCCGCAAGCCCTGCCATTGCAAGGATAACTGGTAAGGACATAAGTGCGGCTGCGGGGCCAAGTTTGGCAACCGTTGTCCCTGCCAGAGCAGTGGCGCCAATCGCTATACTGGCAACAATAGAGCCAACATAAGACTCAAATATATCTGCTCCGAGTCCTGCCACATCACCTACATTATCACCCACATTATCTGCTATAACACCGGGGTTTCTCGGGTCATCCTCAGGGATGCCTGCCTCTATCTTGCCAACAAGGTCAGCGCCAACATCTGCTGACTTTGTGTATATGCCGCCGCCAACCCTCGCAAAGAGCGCAATGGATGATGCGCCCATTGCATAGCCGTTTATGATTGCTGCTGTCTCTGGTTTGCCATAAAGCAGGAAAAATATGCCGATGCCAAAAAGCCCTATGCTTGCCACAGAAAGCCCCATTACAGAACCGCCTAAGAATGCAACTGACAGCGCCTTTGCGGTATCAGGCTTATAAAGGTTTGCTGCCTGTGCAGTCCTTACATTCGCCTTTGTTGATGCCTGCATGCCAAAAAAGCCTGCAAGCATGGATGATAGGCCGCCACCTACATAGGCAATTGCTGTCTGAATATTTATAAAGATTGTCAGAAGAATAAAAACAATAACAATGAATGCAAAAATTGATAGATATTGCCTTTTAAGATAGACCATTGCCCCGTCATGAATCATGTCTGAGATCTCTCTCATTGCATCTGTGCCGACAGGCCTTTTTGCAATAGAAAAATAGATAATAAGTGCTAAAACTAAACCAGCCAAACCAAATACAGGTGATAATTTAATAAGTAATTCCATAACCCCCTCCTTTTAAGATTAGAATTAGGCGGAAAGTCTCATTTCCCCCTTAAAGTTTATTAAACCTGTTCATTGCAACCATCACATCATATTTTACCAAAAGAGACATGGCATCTACTGCCCTCTTAAACACCTCTCTAATTACCGGCAGCTCTTCCTTTTTAAAAGGGGTCAGGACATATTCAGAGGGATTCATACCCAGTGGAGGCCTTCCTATTCCAAACCTGCACCTTATAAAGGAGTCTATACCAATAGCATCAATAATTGATTTAACCCCCCTGTGCCCGCCTGAACCACCCTTTGTCCTTATCCTCATCTTTCCAAGGTCAAGATCCATGTCATCATAGATAACTATAAGGTCTGTTACCCTGAGATTAAATGCCCTGAGCATTGAAGCAACTGCACTGCCGCTGAGGTTCATAAAGGTTTGGGGTTTGCAAAGTATAATCTTTGTATCATTAATACCCCCCATGCCATATAATGACTTATATCTCTTTTTTTCAACAGCTATTCCAAAGTCAGAGGCGAGTTTATCAATCACCATAAAACCTATATTATGCCTTGTAGATTTATACTCGCCACCAGGGTTGCCGAGACCGACAATAAGTTTCACCTTCTGCTACCATTTTACTTGGGTTTTTCAGCCTTTGCTGCCTTCTCTGTCTTTTCTGCCTTTTCCGTCTTCTCTGCCTTCTCTATCTTTGCAGCCTTCTCGCCTTCTTCAGCAGGCGCTGCTGCCTCCTTACCCTTTGCCACAACCTCAGGCTCTTTTGCTTCAGCAGGTGTAACTGTAAGCATCTGCTCCAGCTTAGTTTCGGATATCGGCGCAGCTACAGATACAACAGCCATGCCGCCGTCATCAAGAAGCCTGACACCATCCTCAACCTTGATGTCACGAATATGTATTATATCTCCAATCTTAAGATCGGATGCATCAATCCTGATATGGTCAGGTATTAAAGAAGGCAGACATTCAACCATTATCTCACGCATATTGTGCTGCAGCAGCCCGCCTTCTTTGACGCCTGCAGGCACATCTCCTGTTATCTCTACATGGACATTTATCCTGATAGGCTTGTCCATGGAAATCTCAAATAGGTCTGCATGAAGCAGCTTGCCATTAACAGGGTCCCTCTGGAAATCCCTGAGAATTGCTATTTTCTCCAACTCCTTGTCTTTCTCTTTCAGTTTCAGATTAATCAGGGCATTTTCACCTGATTCAGAATGAAGAATCTTCAGGACATCAGAAGGGTTAAGGCTTATGGTCTTAGCAGAACCCTGGCCGTAAAGCACACCTGGTATCCTGCCCTCGCGCCTTATGCTCCTTGCTGCGCCCTTTCCAGATTTTTCCCTGATATCTGCGTTTAATCCAATTTTTTGCATCTAAGACCTCCTAAAAATTAAAATAAATCCTAAATCCGAAATTCTAAACAATATCAAAATCCAAATATCAAATTATATTACACAAACAATGAGCTAACTGACTCTTCTTCATGTATGCGCTTTATTGCCTCGCCGAGCAGCGGTGCTACAGAAAGCACGGTCATCTTTTTCCTGCACTCTTTATATTTATCATTTAATGGAATTGTATCAGTTGAAATTACCTCTTCTATTGCAGAGTCATTAATCCTTTTAATGGCGCTGCCAGAAAATATTCCGTGAGTGCATGCCACAATCACCTTCTTAGCGCCCTTCTTCTTTATTGCATCTGCTGCCTGTGTTATTGTCCCTGCAGTATCTATCATATCATCAAGAAGCATGGCATTCATATTCTCAACTTCACCTATGATATTCATAACCTCAGAGACATTCGGTCCATCCCTTCTCTTATCAACAATTGCGAGGGATGCCTTTAGTCTCTTTGCAAATGCCCTTGCCCTCTCCACACCGCCAGCATCAGGGGAGACGACAACTAAATCTTTAAGGTCAAGCTTCTTCAAATAGTCAAGTATTACAGGCGTAGCATAAAGGTGGTCAACAGGTATATTAAAGAAACCCTGTATCTGTCCGGCATGAAGGTCCATTGTAATGACCCTGTGCGCCCCGGCCGCGGTAATCAGATCAGCAATCAGTTTTGCTGAAATAGGCGCCCTTGACTGCACCTTTCTGTCCTGCCTCGCATATCCAAAATACGGAAGAACTGCTGTAATCCTGTAGGCAGACGCCCTTTTTAAGGCATCTATCATTATCAGCAGCTCCATTATGCTCCTGTTAACTGGATTTGAAGATGGCTGGACAATAAATATGTCCATGCCCCTTACATTCTCATTAAGCTGCACCATTATTTCCCCATCGCTGAATGTAGAAACAGTTACATCACCTAAGGGCATCTTTAGATAATCGCATATGCCTTTTGCCAAAGCAATATTGGCATTTCCTGAAAAAATCTTCAAGTCCTTTGACATTTCTTATCCTTTTTGGACTACCAGGCTGTTGAAAAAGTATTTATTCATGCCCAGAATCTCTTGAATTTACCTGTCTGCCGACAGGCAGGCAAGACTCTGGATTCCCGCTAAAAGCCTGCGGGAATGACATTTTCGGGCATTCTCTTAGTTTGTCAACAGGCTGCTACAAAGCAAAACGGTTATAAATGTATCAAAACAGTGGCTGGGGCGCCAGGATTCGAACCTGGGAATGCGAGATCCAAAATCTCGTGACTTACCGCTTGTCGACGCCCCAAACACAAAAAATTTTAAAATTCAAAATGTAAAATTCAAAATTAAGGAATTTTATTTTAATTAAAATCTTCTTCCACAATTTTGACTTTTGATTTTTAAATTTTTAATTTTGACCCTTTATGCCCCTGCCTGTGCATCTGCTCCTGCTGAACCTTCTGCCTGTTTTGCCAATTCCTTTTCGTATTCAGCTAAAACCTTCGTTTCAATCATCTGACGGGTTTCATTATTTAAAGGATGTGCTGTATCCTTAAAAGTGCCGTCCTTCCTCTTTTTGCTCGGCATAGCAACAAACATACCATTGTTGCCTTTGATCACCTTCAGATCCCTGACCACAAAGGAATCATCAAATGTGATTGTTACATAAGCCTTAAGCTTATCCTCGTTTACCGGAAATACACGGACCTCAGTTACTTGCATATTACAAATCTCCTCCTCTAACCTTGGTTGAAATTAACCCTCTATCTTAATTATCTCTGAGGGTTTTAGTAACCCAGACCTTATAACCCCTTTTTTCCAATTCAGATGCCCCCTTCATCGCCTCCTTTTCATTTAAGAATACCCCAAAGACTGTTGGACCGCTCCCTGTCATAAGGCTTCCTGCTGCGCCATGTTTTATCAGTTCATCTTTCAATTCCTTAACGACCGGATAATCGTTAAACACAACAGCCTCAAGGTCATTATAAAGAAATCCCCCTATATTTTTAATACTTACTTCACCCTGCATAAAGCGTATAATTTTAATATCCTTCTCGTCTTTTGTCAATAACATTTTTGTATTATTCAATGAATCGTATTTCTGATATACAGAGGCAGTGGATATTTCAATACACGGATTCACAATAAGGAGCTGCATTTGACAAGGCATATTTATTGGATAAAGCTCATCCCCTCTTCCAAGTCCCAAAGCAGAGGCGCCATACAAAAAGAAGGGTACATCCGCACCCAAGTCTGCTGCCATTACCAATAATTCATTAAAAGAAATGTCTATGCCCCAGAGGCTGCAAGCGCCTAATAAGGCTGCTGCTGCATCGCTACTGCCGCCGCCGAGCCCGGCGGCAAGAGGGATGTTCTTTTTAATATGAATCCTTACCCCTTTCCTGATATTTGCATAATCCATTATACACTTCGCTGCCCTGTATACAATATTATCATGCCCTGTTGGAAGGGATGCGCCTGAAACAGCAAGCTCTATTCCATCACCTATCACTTCAAAAGAAAGCTCATCAAACAATTCAATCTTTTGAAAAATTGTGCGGATATTATGATAGCCGTCAATCCTCTTGTCTACGACCTCTAAAAAGAGGTTTATCTTTGCCGGCGCAAGTAGTTTCATCTTCCTCAATTTTTCATTTTGCATTTTGCATTTTTAATTTTTTTATCGCCTCTTCTGCTGCTATCTGCTCCGCCTCTTTCTTGCTTCTTCCGCTGCCCCTTCCAAATACCTTGTTGTCAATCAAAAGTTCAATCTCAAATACCTTTTCGTGTTCTGGCCCCCTTTCACCTGATACCTTATATACAGGAAGCGGCAGTTTGCACCTCTGACAAAATTCCTGCAATTCAGTCTTAAAATCAAAAGACACCTTTTTCTCTGCTGATATCCTTATTATATCCTCAAAATTTCTGATAACAAAAGCAGCGACCCCATTTAAATTGCTGTCTGAATATATAGCTGCGATTATTGCCTCAAGGGCATTTGCAAGTATGGAATTCTTATTCCTGCCGCCGCTCTGCTCCTCGCCGCTGCCAAGGAAGAGATAATTCCCCAGATCTATTTTTCTTGCAATATCTGATAGTGTTGATTCATTCACAACCATTGACCTTATCTTTGATAAGTCGCCCTCTGCAAGGTGTGGATAGGTCTTTATAAGATATTCACTGATAATAAGATTGAGCACTGCATCACCCAAGAATTCTAATATTTCGTTATCTTTCCGATTTTTGTTCTTCTTCTCATTGATATACGACTTGTGTGTTACAGACTCAATAAGGAGGTTGGTATTATGAAAGGTGCAGCCGAGTATCTTCTGGAAGTTTGCTAATTTATCTTCTAACATTTATGGTAAGCCTGTTGAACCATTATTTTTCAAACTTTTTAAAAACCAAACAGGCATTTGTGCCGCCGAAACCAAAGGAATTGGACATTGCAGCATCTACCTTTGCCTGTCTTGCCTTATTCGGAACATAATCAAGGTCGCACTGAGGGTCAGGATGCTCATAATTAATTGTAGGATGTATTATTCCATTAACAATTGTCAATATACTGACAACAGCCTCAACGCCGCCTGCTGCGCCAAGAAGATGTCCTGTCATGGATTTGGTAGAGCTTACAGGTATCTTATAGGCATATTCACCAAAGAGCCGCTTTATTGCCATTGTCTCAAGTTCATCATTGAATTTTGTAGATGTGCCATGGGCATTTATATATTGTATTGAGGTTGAAGGCAGGCCAGAGTCTTCCACAGCAGCCTTCATGCACCTGTAAGCGCCATCGCCGTCAGGAGACGGAGCAGTAATGTGATATGCATCTCCGCTCATTCCGTAGCCAACAACCTCTGCATATATCCTTGCACCGCGCCTTTGGGCAAATTCAAGCTCCTCAAGCATCAAAAGCCCGGCAGCCTCACCCATTACAAAACCGTCCCTCTTTGCATCAAATGGCCTGCTCGCCTTCTTTGGCTCATCATTATTTGTAGAGAGGGCCTTTGCAGCGCAGAAACCTGCAAAGCCAATTGCTGTAATGCATGCCTCTGACCCACCTGCAATCATGGCATCAGCATCACCGCGCTGGATTATCTTAAATGCATCGCCAATGGCATGTGTGCCGGATGCACAGGCAGTTGCCACAGCGCTGTTAGGTCCCTTTAAGCCGAAACGGATGGCTATCTGTCCAGCAGCGAGATTTATTATAACAATGGGTATAAAGAAGGGGGAAACCCTTCTTGGACCGTTCTCAAGAAGCCTCTTATAAAAGAATTCAATGGATGAAAGCCCGCCCATGCCTGCGCCAACAATTGTACCGATCCTTGGCGCATTTTCATCAGTAATTTTTAAGGCGCAGTCATCCATAACCATCTGGCTTGCAGCAACTGCAAGCTGGATGAACCTGTCCATCTTTTTTATCTCTTTCTGCTCTATATAGTCAGCAGGGTCAAAACCCTTTATCTCGCCTGCTATTCTGGATGTCATGTCCTTTGCGTCAAAATGCGTAATTTTGTCTACGCCTGATTCGCCTCTGCACATGGCATTC
>JACRON010000079.1 GCA_016214425.1 Nitrospirota bacterium | reverse complement strand
GCTGACAAGAAAGGGAAGTATCAGGGACAGACGGGCATTACTCTGCCAAGGCTATGAGTTATGTGAGCCTTACAAATAAAAAGGGGTCAAATGGGAACCCTCTGACCTTTGACCCCTTTAGTTTTTATCTATAATCTACTACCAGTTTCTTCTGCCGCCGCCACCGCCGCTGCCTCTGGATTCTCTTCTGCCGCCGCCGCCAAAGCCGCCTCTTCTTGGACCTCTTCCTCCTTCAGCCTGCGGTCTTGCTTCTGATACCTTAAGCTCACGGTCCTTATATGCCTGGCCATTGAACATAGAGATTGCCTTTTGGGCATCTTCGTTTGAAGACATCTCTACAAATCCGAACCCTCTTGCCTGGCCGGAGAATTTGTCTGTAATTATTTTTACAGAAACAACTTCACCTGCCTGACCGAAAAGCTCTTTCAAATCATCCTCGCTCGCATTATACGAGAGATTCCCCACATAAAGCTTTGTTGACATTCTGTCCTCCTGAAAAAAAGTTTGAAATTAAAAAACCCTCCAAGCTTCTTACCATAAGTCTTTGAGGGTTACCTGATTGGACTGCTGGTAGGAACACTTATCTGAAGTTTTCTTCATTTGATTATAAACAATTACTTATTAATAAGTCAACAAATATTAATAATTTTAGTTATCCTTCTTGCTTATCAGGTATATCTGCTGGTTTTTATAAAGCTCGGGCTTATTAGTATAAGTTATAGTTCCATCACTGCTGACAACCCTATATATAGGCTTCTCCTTTTCTTTGGAAGGCATTCTGCCGCCGTATTCCTTATAAAAATTAAGCACCTTTTTAATATAGTCCCTTGTCTGCTGTATCGGCGGGATGCCGTTATGCTTATAAACATTCTGCTCCCCTGCATGATAGGCTGCAAGCGCAAGCTTTATATCATTCTTAAAAAGTTCAAGCAGATATTTCAAATACCTTACGCCGCCGTCTATGTTCTCTTCAGGGTCAAAGGGATTAATAACATCTAAGTTTACTGCTGTAACAGGCATAAGCTGCATGAGGCCCTGTGCGCCTGCGTATGAGACTGCCTCTGGATCAAAGCTTGATTCAGCCTTTATCACAGCCCTTACTAAGGCAGGGTCTATTTTATAACTTTTTGATTTTTTATCTATAATTTTATTAAAGTCCTTATCAGAGTATCTGTTTGGCTCATAGCTTGCTAATTTCTTGCCTTTAAAGGGCTTATATCTGGGGTCAGTGGGCGCATTTGAAAAATGTATTACGCCGTTTCTATCCACAAAATGAAACAGCTCTGCATAAGCAGTGGATACAGAGATTAGAAAATAGAAAGAAGAAGACAGAATACAGATTGAAATACCGCTTTTATTTGACAAATCCATCCTCCAAAAAAGCAGAACCAAGAGCTAAGAGTTAGAAACTAAGAATACTTAGTTCTGCATTTCTAAATATACCAATAAACCTCTTTTTTGTCAAAGAAATTTGAGGGTTAGCCTTGATTGACGGAATGGGGTTCTTATGTTAAACTAACATTGTGAATTATTGGGAGAATTTACTAAAATGTCTTTAAGAATACCCTTTGGAAAATATTATCTTACAGAAAAGATTGCCACAGGCGGTATGGCAGAGCTTTACAGGGCAAAGAGGGTTGGCGTTGCTGGTTTTGAAAAACTCCTTGTAATTAAAAAGATTCTTCCGCATTTGTCCCTTCATGAAGAGTTTGTCTCTATGTTTATTAATGAGGCAAAGATTGCTGCCCAGCTTACCCACACTAATATTGTTCAGATATTTGACCTTGGGAAGATAGAGGATTCCTATTATATTGCAATGGAGTATGTATGGGGGAAGGATTTAAAGGCTGTATTAAAAAAGGGGAAGGAGAAAAAGCTTCCTGTTTCAATGGAGCACGCCTTGCAGATTATAAGCAAGGCATGTTCAGCGCTTGACTATGCCCACAAGAAAAAGGATTTAAAGGGCAGCGAACTAAATCTTATCCACAGGGATGTGAGCCCTCAGAATATACTTGTCTCCTATGACGGTGATGTGAAGTTGGTTGACTTTGGCATTGCAAAGGCAGCATCAAAGACATCAGATACAAGGACTGGCGTGTTAAAGGGAAAGATTGCCTATATGTCTCCTGAGCAGGCATGGGGAAGGTCAATAGACAGGCGGTCTGATATCTTTTCTCTCGGCATTGTCTTATATGAACTTTTAACAGGAGAGATGCTCTTTAAAGGCGATACTGATTTAAATACACTGGAAAAGGTAAGGGAGGCAAAGATAATCCCGCCGGCAAAACTTAATAAAGATATACCAAAGGAGATTGAGGATATACTTTTAAAGGCGCTTGCAAAGGAGCCGCAGGAGCGGTATCAATATGCCTCTGAGATGCAGAATGACCTTGAGACATATATACATGCAAATAAGACTATGCCAGGCACACTCAATCTCCAGAATTATGTTCAGACCCTCTTTAAGGAAGAGATGGAGGCAGAGGCAAAGGCGCTTGAGGAGGAGGACACTGTTGTATCTGCACACCTTGAAAAAACAATGGCTGCTCCAATTGGAGGCGAAAAGAAGCCTGCTGCAAAGGCAGTAAGCAAGAGGGTGCAGGCAAAAAAAGAGGAGGATGAAAGGGTATCAAAAAAGAGTGAAGGCAGTCCAATAAAATACATAATCTTTGTTTTGCTGCTCTTTTCCATCGGCGCCTTATTTTTCTTAAGGCCTGAACTTCTTCTGCCTGTTAAAAATGCCCTGTCTGATTATCTAAAGCCCTCTGAGCCTGTTGTTGTATCTCAGGGGCAGATAGAACAGACACAGATAGTTTCTGAAAAACCTGTAGAAAGGCCTGCGGAAAAGGAGACAATTCCTATAGCGCAAAAGGCTGAAGAAAAGAAGACTGAAAGAATTGAGGAAAAGAAGGAGCTTGTTTCAAAACAGTTAGGATACGGCGGCATTGTAATTGAGTCCACGCCTTCAGGCGCTGAAATATTTCTAAATAATAAAGAGACAGGTCTGAAGACGCCTGCAAGCATTCAGAATCTGACAGCAAATGAAGGCCATAATATCAGGCTTACATTAAAGGGATATAAGGAGTGGAGCGACACTATTATAATAAAAGATAACGAAAGAATAACTGTAACATCTAAATTGAAAAGATTGTACGCCAGCGTGCTAATAGATTCAAAGCCGGAGGGCGCTGCAATATTTATTAATAATCAGGATACAGGCAAAAAGACGCCGACAACCTTTGCAGAGATAAATCCAAATGAGCCGTACAATATCAAACTCCATTTATACGGCTATGAGGACTGGGGCAGGACAATTACATTAAAGGAAGAGGAATATACTACTCTATCGCCAAAACTTTCAAGGCTCTACGGAAGCCTTACAATAAATGCCATTCCATGGGCAGAGATTTATATTGAGGGAGAATCCAAAGGGACAACGCCATTGGCAGGTTTAAGGCTGCCTGTTGGAAGATATTCAGTAAAGCTTGTCAATCAGGAATTAAAGATTGAAAAGATGGTTGATGTTAAAATAGAACCAAATGAAACCGCAAAGGTTGTTGTGGATATGAAGCAGTAAAGACTGGTAAATGGGAGAATGGGAGAATGTGTGAATGGGTTATTAAAGCCTTATCAATAATATGCCTTTCACTTATTTTAAATATCTATCCTTTTACTGCCCTTGCCTTGGAGATAGACCTGAATGCAAAGAGGCAATTTGATGTGGCATCAGAATTAATAAGACAGGACAGGCTTGATGATGCAGTAAAGGAATTCAAGTCTCTTCTTGCTGGATATCCGAATTCGCCTTTCTCAGAGGATGCGCATTACTGGATAGGAAAATCCTACTGGATAAAAAAGGACTATGACTCTGCATTAAGGGAATTTGCAATGATTACCTCAAGATTCCCTGACGGCAGAAAGGCAGCAGATGCCCAATTTGAAATCGGCGTTTACTATTCAACAATAGAAAATCCGAAATATGACCTGAACAGGGCAATTATAGAGTATCTTAAAATACCGCAGAGGTATCCAAACAGCCATATTGCAGATGATGCAAAATACTATGCAGCCCGCTCTTTAATAGACCTTACTAATTATGAGCAGGCAATCGGAGATTTAAACAGCCTAATAACAAAACACCCTGACAGCGAGTTTGCTGATGACGCACAATATTACATTGGCATTTCCTACATCTATTTGAAAGAGTATCAGAGGGCAAGGGAGGCTATTGAAAAATTAAAGGACAGTTATCCCTACAGCAATTATCATGCGTACGGCTCAGCCCTTTTGTTACTCCTTAATAAAACCCTGTCAAACAGCCAGCAGAGATATTCAAACACAATTGGCGGGAAAGGGAGTGAGCATAAAAATTTCTCAGAGCCCTCCGGGATATACTGTGATGAAAAGGGCAGTCTATATGTAGCAGATACAGGCAATAAGAGGATACAGAAGATAAATCAAGCAGAAGCTGACGGGACAATAATAGGCAGGTCCAAAAAGGGAGAGGATGTTTTTAAAAGGCCTGCTGATGTATGGGTGGACAGGAATAATGATGTCTATGTGATTGATTCAAAGCTCTTTAAGGTTTACAAATTTGATGAGAATGGCAACGCTCTTTTCACATTTGGCAAAGAGGGTAAAAAAGATGGTGAATTCAAAGAGCCGTCTGCTCTTGCAGTTGATTATGAAGGGTATATTTATATTTTAGACAAGGGGAATAAAAAAATCCATAAATTTGACAGGGCAGGAAACTTTGTTTTCTCCTTTGGCGATAAAGGCAGCAAGGATGAAAAATTGGATGAGCCTTCTGATATTTCAATTGACATCAAGGAAAATATCCTTGTTGTTGATACAGGCTTAAAAAGGATTATGAAATACAATAAAGAGGGGCGGCTCATACAGCAGTTTGGAATGGAATCATCAAAGCAGGAGCCAGGCGCATTTAAAGAGCCTGTTAATATTGCAACTGACAGACTGGGGAATATATATATCCTTGATATCGGCAGGAGCAACATACAGAAATTTGACCGTGATTTTAAGTTTCTTTCAGAGATTAAAAATGAGAAGGGCAAACCCAAAATAATTGACAGCCCCGGCGGTCTTTGTGTAAGCCCGGCAGGCGAGATATTTATATCTGACAGCTCAGAGCATAAGATATATAAGCTGGAATAAATTATGTTAATGACTAAAAGAATATTTGTTGCCTTAATAATATTTGCTGTTTTTTCCCCCTCCCCCTTGCCCTTTCCCTTTGAGGGAGGGGGATTTACTACTTTCCCTCTCCCCTTGCGGGAGAGGGTTAGGGTGAGGGGTGATGTTGCCTTTGCCGAAACAGGCGAGGGGCTCCTGCTAAAAGGTATAGAAAGCTACAACATCGGAGATTATGCCGCTACAAAAAAAATACTTGCAAAGGCTATTCCGCTTTTAACGGATAAATCCAGCCTCATTGAGGCGCACAAGTATCTTGCATTTGTTTATATTGCTTATGGCGAGAATCAGAAGGCACAGGATGAATTTACAGAGGCGCTTAAAATTGACAATAGCTTCAGGCTTGATGCAAAGACAACATCTCCGAAGATTATGGAGGTATTCAGAAAGGCAAAGGTCGGTGTTGTTGCAGAAGGGGCAATATCTGTGATAACAAAACCTGAAGGCGCAAAGGTATATCTTGACAACAATCTTATTGGCGAAACACCTTTAAGGCAGGATGAGGTATCAGCAGGCCAGCACAAGATTATGATTAAAAAGAGGGGGTACGAGGTTATTGAAGGTGAGATTGCTGTCAAGGACAAGGTAATGACAAATATTGAATATGCACTTTCAGAGAGCACAGGCGTTTTAAATATTATCAGCGAGCCTTCACAGGCGGATGTATTCTTTGACAGCGAACCAGTAGGCAAGTCGCCTGTCAAACTTAAAAATGTATCAGCCGGTTCGCATATAGTTAAAATATCTAAAAAGAACTATGATGATTTTGAAAAAGAGATGGTTTTTAACAAAGGAGAGGAAAAGGGGTTAAATATAACATTAAAAAAGAGATTAGTCCTTATCGGCCCGATAACAGAGGCAGGACAAACAGAGGGAAGGGCTGTAGCAAGGAAACTTCTAATAGATAATTTCAAGGACATGCAGGCATATCAATTGATTGCGCTGCCTGAGGAAAAGGAGGCAGAGGCTTTAAAACAGTCTGATGTCAATATTAAAACAGTATTAAGCCATTTCTTGACGCAGGGTGGAAAGGATATTAAGTTAAAGGAGTTCTCAGAAAGACTAAACTCTGAACTTTTTATCATTGCCTGTCTGATAAAGGATAAGGCAGGGCCAAAACTCATTTTTACGCTCTTTAACAGCGAGATGGAGAGGCCTGATATATTTATTATTGACCTTATTCAGGAGGATGTAAAACAACCGCTAACAAAAATCAGAAAGGCTCTTGAGTTTCAGCCGTCATTATCCAAACCCGCTGAGATTAGGAGCGAAAAAGGGATAATTATTTTTAATCACTTTATCAGCAGCGTCAAGGAGATGACAAAGGATAATAATAAGGAAACAGCAGGCATTGGCTATTTGAATCTTGGGAACTATCATGCGAATATGAAAAACTGGAAAGAGGCAATATCAGCTTATAATCAGGTTGCATCTGCAAACAAGACAGGAATCGGCAGAGGGACTGCGTTATTTAGAATAGGAGAGGTCTATGAAAATCTCAATTACTGGAACGAGGCAGCAGAATATTATTACAGGGCAATGAAGCAGTTTCCACAGAACACTATAGATAGCAACGATGGTGAGGCTGTCTCCTCTGCTTCACTAAAGAGGCTAAAAAGGCTGCACTCATTGGGGCTGATTAGGGAGAGGTATTGGTAGAATCCCTTTTGGTCTTATTTTTTTAAAGACAAGTTGTCATAGATAGCGTCTTTATCCGAATAGCCTTTTAGAAATTGAGACATCGTTGAATTATTCCATACAGTATCTTTGTCCTCAAGCATAAATATAACCCCTAACTACAACCATTTTCAGTAGGGTTTAGCAAAGCAAACCCAAGGATTTTATGTATATTAAAAGTTTCTCTTAAATAATTTGCTTTCAGGAGTATAAATTGCACTACTTAACGCGGAATTTGTATGCACTCCATCTTCTCTAAGGCTTTTTATTAATTATCTGCGTTCCTTGCTTAATATGATAACTAATTTTGTTTTTTCTGCAAAATTTAATTACCGATGCGGCAAGGCTGTTATAAAATTCCTTTGTGTATTTGAATTCAGAGGATTTAACATTATAATTTAATCGGCCAAAGACGATTTTATCTGCAAAAGACACAGCTTCTAATATCTCGTTTAGATCCTGTTTTATCAAATTAGGTGTAGGATATGGCTCCATGCTAACCCAGGTTTTAAATCCTTTCCTATGCAAATATTTAAGCGAGTCAATTCTATCTCTAAAATTAGCTGAATTCGGCTCATACGCTCTCCTGAAGTTTTCATCTAAAGAAACTAAGGTAATGCCATATTCATTATTTTTACTGAATCCATTTCTATTACAAAGCTCTTGCGGGAGGACCCCTTTTGTTAATACGGTACAGCGGATTTTATTTGCATTGAGTTTTTCAATAATTTTTAGGCTCAAATCAGATACCTGACTTTGGTTATACATAAAAGGGTCTGTAGAAAAGCATAAATGGACATATTTTATTTTATCCTTGTACTTTGGAATTTCCTTATCCAAAAGCTCTAACGCATTAGAAACAATTTTAGGCATACACCATTCTTTATAAGTCTTAATAACTCCGCATCGCTTTTTCATCATATAGGCGTAACATGGATATTTACAACCATGAGAACATCCCTCAACATGGTTTATACAAAAATCTGCATATTCGACTTCGCTTTTATAAAGTAAAGATTTTCTTTTTATAGTTTGCATATTTAGAATAATTCTTTCTGTCCAGTCGGATTGGTTTTAATAATACTGCTCCATATTTTCTGCCCGAGCGGATGCTTTGATGCAAGGATTAAAACATACATACCCACTTCTCTGGTATTCCTAACAGGCACGGTTGGTAAGCCAGTATAAATATCTTCATTTGAAGATGCCATTTTTAAACCATCTTCTGGATAGCCTATAGACTTTAGCTGTTCTTTAAAGGTATCAATTAAAGCTTTAAAAATTTTATCACCGTGTAAGCCCTTAATTGCCTTACGCCATACATTTGTTCCTAAAAAATTATCAAGAATATTATTAGCGCTTTTTGTCCATGTTTTTAAATTTCTTTTTATAGCTCCTATTGGAAAATGAATTAACATGTCCATTTTATCTAATTTTGCCAACATCTTAAGGGTTTCAAATTTTAGTCCACCTGGACCAAAAGGGTCAATAAATGCAAAGTGATAACGATAGCTTTGTTTCAATAATGTCGCTACTAAGTTATTAATCAAAGTGTTTGAATCTCCACATTCTACATGACAGTTTGACTTTGCACCGGCTCTTTTCTTCAATGTGTCTACATTGACTTTACTGATGTCAAAGTAAAAACACTCATTAAAAGGTGCTTCATCTCTGTTTAAAGCCCTAATTCCTCCGCTATCTATTTCTCTTTTTTCGTCTTTTATAATACACCTACCCGGCCCAGAAAATAAATCTATAAAAACAGCATTGCCTTTATCTGCAAACTTTCTTCTTGCCTCACATGAAGCATTCAAGTATCTCTCTAAAAAGAAAAATTTATCCTCAACCCAACGACCAACGCATTGAACAGGCAGCCCATCTAAACCATGTATTAAACAATTACCATCATTATCCTTACAGCTATGTTTTCTACAATTTCTTATATCCATTTATCATTTCCCATATTATAGGCTATCTTCTTCTTTTACTCTTTCTCAATCATCTCCTCAACCTTACGCTTGGCTTCTTCTAAAAGTTTCTTGATAAAAAGTTGGCGGACTATTTCTTCCGGCTTGGCTGGGCGCTCTTTATCAGAGCCGAAACATTTGAGGTAGGGTTTATCATTTTTGTCATAAAGAATTATTGATGAAATAAGTCTTTTATCAAATAGTCCGAGGCTATGCTTTGTTTCTACACCTTTAAATATCTCATCTATATTGTATTTTTGCATCTTGTTTTATCTTTTTACGATTTTATTTAGTATTCAATACCTCTAAAATCTTTAATCATAAGGTCTTTGCTGCACATGGAACACTTTATTGCCTCAATATGCTGTTCATCGGGTTCACAAACCAATATCCCATCTTCGTTTATATAGCCTTCATACATTTTTTCTGTGCAAATTAAAAATTTATTGTTGCCGCAAAATCAGCATATTTGTCCAGTTATTTTTCAATTTATCGCAGGCTAAAGCCCGCGGCTGCCAACAGAAATATTAAAAAACCTTTGCTACCCCACCACCTCGTACACCATAACCTCTTTTTCCTTCCCTTTCACCTTCCATTTTCCAACAGGTTTTATTTCAAAGAAGTCTTTGGTAAGTTTGTATGTCTGCTCGCCGATTAATATCTGGCCCGGCTTGGACATTGTCTCAAGCCTTGCTGCTGTGTTAACAGCATCGCCGAGCACAGTGTATTCCATTCTCTGCAAGGAGCCGATGTTTCCTGCAACCACATCGCCAGTATTAATGCCAATCCTGATATTAAATT
Organism: Nitrospirota bacterium; assembly: GCA_016214425.1. Lineage (GTDB taxonomy): Bacteria > Nitrospirota > CAKKRA01 > 9FT-COMBO-42-15 > 9FT-COMBO-42-15 > 9FT-COMBO-42-15. The sequence continues at coordinate 2,649 of JACRON010000079.1, read as the reverse complement.
TTATTGCAGTGTCCTTCCTTGACATTAAATTGTTCAGCTCTTTTCTCATTTCCACCGCAGCCCTTACAGCTCTGACTGCATCGTCCTTATGCGAAAAAGGCGCGCCAAATATTGCCATAATTGCATCGCCGATATATTTATCAAGTGTGCCGCCGTGCTTGAATATAATATCTGTCATAAGACTGAAGTAATCGTTGAGGAGGTTGGCAACATCAGCAGGCGAGAGTTTTTCAGAGATGCTTGTAAAGCCCTGAATGTCAGAAAATAGTATTGTTACCTCCTTTTCCTGAACATCAAGCGAGGTGCTTATGCCTTCCTGTATCTCCTTCATTATTAAATCAACTATATCAGGCGAGTGGTATTGGGAGAGCCTCTTTCTGAATTCAGCCTCTTTTAAAATCTTTTCCTTAAGCCTTGCCTGCTGAATTCCTATTGCTGCCTGATTTGCAATTGCAGTCAGAAGCTCAAGGTCATCATTTGAAAATCTGTTGGACGAGATAAGGCTGTCAACATAGATAATGCCCAATACATCGTCCATGTTCCACAGAGGGACGCACATGGCAGAGCGGATGCCGTAGAGGATAATGCTCTCGCCTCCCTTGAACCTTGGGTCTATCTTTGCATCAGATGTAAGTATTGACACCTTTTCTTTGATGACCTGTTTTGCAATGGTCTTGCTTATGGTAATATTACCGCCCTCCTCTGGCTTGAGGCCGCTGTGCCTAACAACATGAGGGATGAGCTCCCCTTTTTCTTTATCAAGGAGCAGCAGAAATGCCCTCTCTGCCTTTATTACCTGAAGGACAAGGTCAACAATAAGATTAAGAAGGTGGTTTAATTCAATTGTAGAGAGCAAAGCTCTCCCGATTTCATAAAGTATAAAGAAAAAGTTTTTGCCTTCGCCTGCTGATTCCTTTTTATCAAGTTGAAGCTCATGCGGGTCTAATATAAAGGTAGGCGGCTTCTTTGCATCAGGGCTTGCAGGGAGAGGCGTCAGGCCGTGAAGGGATTTGGCAATGAAACTGTCAGTAACAGGTTTAATAATAGTGCCCTCTGGCGGCACAAAGGGCTGGGAGTCATCAAGCACAAGTATGTCAGCAACCTCTTCTTCAAAACGGAATGTGGTCTTTCCAATGGTTATTTCATCTTTGTCATTCAGCTTCTTTTCTTTAATCTTTGTGCCATTGACAAATGTCCCGTTGTAGCTGTCTAAGTCTGTGATAAAAAAATCTTTTCCTCTTCTTTCAAGCTCCGCGTGATTTCGGGATGCAAGCCTGTCTTCAAGGACTATGTCATTTGAAGGGAGTCTTCCGACCTTCTGGGATAATAGAGTAATGAAGTGTATATCGCCAGTATTTGGTCCTTTAATTACTACCAATCGCGCCATAGGTCATCTATAGTCATGCCAGGATTACCTTTCGCTCTCTTGCAATGTGCTGGAGGATTATTATTGCATTGTGGAGCCTCTGCAGCCGCATATTTCTGCTTCTGATTGATAAGATATCATGCAGAGGAAATTTCTCTGACCGCACCTCTGTTTGAATCTTTTTTAGATAGTGGTACAGATTCTTATAATCTTCAGGCATCAATTTCTTCAGCATAAGGGGATTTATTGAGAGGAAGCCATCTGCAATATCCCTTGCTGTTGCTGCCAGGCTTTTTCCTCTAAACTCTGCGCCTTCCATTTAGCAAACCTTAAAAGGCTTTAATGCAGCCTGTAATTCTTTTTCTATTTTCAGGACCTTCTCCATCTGGGAAGCAAGTTCATTTTTTAATTTGCCGCTCGCTATCTTTTCTGAGAGGCCATGGGTCTCTTTTGATAATAATATAAGTTTTTCTTCCATCTTCAAGGCTGTTTCCCTGAAGTTATCTGTAATATTATTTATATTGTCTGCAATCTGATGGAATATTATATTGTGTTCCTTTCTTATGAATAGCTTTATCAGCAGGTCGCCTTTAGCTACCTCTTTGGTTGCACGGTTAATTGCAAAGAGCGGTCCTGCAAATCTGTGGGAATAGAATATGCTTGCCACGCCAATAAATATTATTAATATACCAAATACTATCGGTATCATCAAAGGGAAGCTGACAGACTTTGCCAGTTTCTGAAACATCAGCAGGATAAAGGAGTATCCAATCAGTATGGTGATTACAAATGCTGCAAACCTGCCCTGAAACTCTTTATTAATGAGATAGATGTGCCTTCTTTCAAAATAGCTTCTTTCACTCATATTAAACCAACCTTTCTGAAATCAATAAAACTATTGCGTATGCGAGACGCACTACTTATGATTGATGAACTGCACTGCCTTCCAGTAATTAAAAAAGTTCACCTTTTCTTTTTTGTTTATCTTGAGACCTGTTTTATTTAGCAGGTCGTATAGATCAAGGTCTGTCCTGAAGCCTATCCTACAGCAGACAGGGGATATCATTTTTTCAAAGCCGGAGATGAATTTATTCTTGCTCATAAAATGATTGAGAAATACGATCCTGCCGCCTTTTTTGCAGACCCTTTTTATTTCATGAACTGCCTTTACAGGGTCAGGAACAGTGCTTATAAAATATGCAGCCATTACAGAATCAAAGGTGTTGTCTTCAAATTCCATTCTTGTGGCATCCATTTTATGAATCTGAACATTTGCAAGCCTC